>DASVGS010000499.1:0-12494 GCA_036379435.1 Ignavibacteriaceae bacterium | reverse complement strand
TTTGTAACAACTACAGCGCAATAGCCAACCTTATCATTTCGGATTGCCTGAACGATATATATTCCTGGTTCATCAATTTTACCAATACTAACTTCACCCGAATTATAATTATTCTTTGCAGATGGTCTGTAATCCCATTCTTTAATTAAGCTTGTGTATTTTAACAAAAGAGTCTTTTCTTTTCCCCAGATATCAAAAGCATATCTACTGTTGTTTTGATCCAGCAAAGAGAAAAAATCAACTGGATTATTAATTCTTAATAATTTAAAACTAAATTTTTTAGTGCTTTGAGTGTATGAATACAGATTAATCCTGGTAATATCTCCCGGCGCAAATGTCGTGTAGTTTGAGAGATAGAAGTTATCATTCTCTTCAAGTAATGGTAATCGGCTTGATCCACTTATGAAAAAAGTTGTAATAAAAATTACAAGTAGGAAAATTATTCCGCTTTTGTGTTTAGATTTCATATTTTCTCCAGAATTTAGAGCTTTATACAAACTTAAATAATAAAAGTGCCAATATCTTCTCAGGATCATCTGATTTTTTTTGATTTGGTTGTCTAGTAAGATACAATATTTTTAATTTTCGACTTTAATACCATTAAAGTCGATTGATTGATATATCTGGCAGAAGCACTACTGAACAAAATAATCTATTGGATGGTCTTATAGCCAGAATTAAATTTGTACCATCAATCCGATATGTTTAATTAATCAGAGGTTTTATTGAGATCATTCGCAAAGATATTATTTGTCCTAGTTTTAATTGCCTTAGTTGGTTTTACCTTAGTTGTAAATGAAGACAAAATAGTCGAACCGGTTATGGTTGAAAATGCAGCTGCTGTTGAGGAAGAAACAGTTACCGCCGACCGTTCTCTGGTTGAGTTTGTTGACGTTGGAAATATGAAAGCTTCCTGGTATGGACCGGGTTTTCACGGTCAGAAAACAGCAAACGGCGAAGTTTATAATCAAAATTCATTTACTGCTGCACATAAATCGTTAAAATTCGGCACTTTATTAAAGATTACGAACATTAAAAACAACAAATCTGTAGTTGTTAGAATAAATGACCGCGGCCCTTATATCGCCGGAAGGGATTTGGATCTTTCAAAAGCAGCTGCACAGGAACTTGGAATGGTTCGCAGAGGAGTTGCAAAAATGAAGGTCGAAGAAATCAAAATTGCAGGATTAGATAATCAAATGATGAACTAACAAAAATCATCATATCGAACATTTAAACCCGGAACTAACCGGGTTTTTCTTTTTTAAAAACTTATCATTTTACCTCCACATTTAAATTGAATTACTTTAACGCTTAGCTTATTTTAGCATAGCAAATATGAACAAATAATATAAATCATTTAATAAATGGAGAGATAATGTTAAGTAAAATTAAAGAATTGTTAGGCAGTGAAGCTGATTCTCTGTTATCCTACAAAGCTAAATTTCCAAAAGAACAATTACATTTGCCCGGGCCGGATTTTGTTGATAGAATCTTTGCCCAAACAGATAGAAATATAAATGTGCTCAAAAATCTCCAATGGATTTTTTCAACCGGAAGACTTGCGGGTACAGGTTATTTATCAATTCTACCTGTTGATCAGGGAATTGAACACAGTGCTGGCGCATCTTTTGCCCCAAACCCAGTTTACTTTGATCCTGAAAATATTGTAAAGCTTGCAATTGAAGGTGGCTGTAATGCTGTAGCATCTACTCTTGGCGTACTTGGAATGACTGCAAGAAAATATGCGCACAAAATTCCGTATATAGTAAAGATCAATCATAATGAACTTTTAACGTACCCAAACAAATTTGATCAGATAATGTTTGCAAATGTTGAACAGGCTTATGATATGGGTGCCGCCGCAGTTGGCGCAACTATCTATTTCGGATCAGAGGAAAGTGCAAGACAGATTATTGAGGTAAGTGAACAATTTCAATATGCACACGAACTTGGCATGGCAACAGTTTTATGGTGTTATCTAAGAAATCCTGCATTTAAATCAGATAAGGATTATCATGTTTCTGCTGATCTAACTGGACAAGCAAACCATCTTGGGGTTACAATTGAAGCTGATATTATCAAACAAAAACTACCTGAAAATAACGGCGGCTACAATTCATTAAAGAATTATGGTAAAACAAGTAAAAAAGTTTACACCGATTTAACAACAGATCATCAAATTGATCTTACACGTTACCAGGTTATTAATAATTATATGGGTCGTGCTGGATTGATTAACAGCGGAGGTGCTTCCGGTGAAAACGATTTTGCCGAAGCAGCTAAAACAGCAGTTATTAATAAACGTGCCGGCGGTATGGGATTGATCTCAGGACGTAAAGCTTTCCAAAGACCAATGAGTGAAGGTGTGCAGTTATTAAATCTTATTCAGGATGTTTATGCTGAAAAAGAAATAACAGTAGCTTAAATTTTTATTTTCTACTCTCCCTCTTGCTTAAGAGGGAGAGATAATTAAACCAAATCTATTATATTTTTTATCTCTTCAACTATAAAATCCGGATTTTCAATTTCTAACAATTCTTTTGTTCTGTAACCGTATAAAACTCCACAAGTATATGATCCAGCATTTTTTCCGCATTGAATATCAAGTTCTGTATCACCAACCATCAGTGTGTTTTTAATATCAATATTAAGATCATCACAAATTTTAAGTAAGGGCTCCGGTGATGGTTTGTGTTTTATTCCATCACGTCTTCCCATAATAAGATCAAAATATTTTGTAAGATTAAAGTATTCTAAAATCTTCTCTGCCTGATCCTGAATTTTTGTGGTAAGTAGCGAGATTTTAATGTCCCGATCTTTTAGAGCATTTAATGTTTGTTCCACTCCATTATACATTTCGGAGTGTTCCATCTGCTCAAAATAATTTATTTTATAAATAGTTATAAATTTTTCAAAGTCAGGCACATCAGTATCGAACGCATTAAAAATATCAACAAAATGCTGTCCTATTTTTAAAGCAAATTCAGCTTCGCTAATATTAAATTTTATTCCAAGTTTATTTAACGAATAAACTGTTGAGTTATAAATCGTTTTGCTGGAATCCACTAACGTTCCATCAAGATCGAAGCAGCAGTGTTTTATGGCTGGATTTTTTTTCAAGTTATTCCGTTTCTTCTATTGTAATATTTTGTTTATTGGATCTTTCTATCAACAGGAAATTAAAAAATACTTGCATATATCAAGTATCCATTACCTAAAAAAAATTTTTTTGAGCACTTTGTTTTTATAATTAAAAATACAATTTTCTCGCTAAGAAAAACATATGTTTTTCAAAAGCGTAACATAAAATTATATCTCAATTTTTTTTGGTTCATAATTTCGTCCCAACATAAGTAAAAAGAGCATAATAATATTACTACCGTTTATTTTTATAAAAAAAAACAAGCTTAATAATTGGCATAAAAGTTTATGCAATCATACCAAATCAATCAAATAAGGAGTTCTATATGAAAAAAACGTTCTTACTTTTTGCTGTTCTTTTTGCTCTAGTTCTTGGATTAAACCAGAGTATCTTTGCTCAAAACGAACCCGTACTTTACTTTTGTGAAAAATATGGAAGCAATGGTGAAGTTGGAGTTAGCGATAGATTTACAACAGGATATTTAACTGTTATGGTTAAATGCGATTATGCACTTGATCTGGAAGACTGTTCAATTCAGTTTGATAAATACAATACACGTACTAAAAAATTCGAATACTACAAAAAATTTAGCTACGTAGTTGAACCGGATATGAAGTATATCTATTTTTCTAAAAACGATGAAAGTGATATGAAATTTGAAGAGTCCGGCTTTTACAGAGTCTTTTTACTGGATGACAGAGATAAAACTGTTGCAAGTGCTTTAATTGAAATTATTGACTAACTACCAAAATAATTTTAAGCGGTACTTTGTACCGCTTTTTTTATTTTAAAGCAAATTTATTTGTCAAGATGTTTTAACTTTACTTATCAATTAAAATAAATTTGAAATGATAAAATTAAACTTAGGCTGCGGTAAAGACTTAAAAGAAGGATACATTAATCTTGATATTGTGGATTATGGAGGTAACCAGATACACAACATAAATACTTTTCCATACCCATTTCCTGAAAATCATTTTGATGAAATATATGCTTCGCATGTTCTGGAGCATGTTGAAAATTTTAATAAAACAATTACCGAGCTTTACAGAATATTAAAACCGAATGGAATTATAATTGTTTATGCACCTTTTTTCTTAAATACAAAATATTTTGGAGATCCTGATCATAAAATTCCATTTTCAATAAGAACTTTTGATAATTATGAATACTTCGGTAATCGAAAACTAAAGTTTTATGAAAAGTGGAAAATGAATCATCGTACAAATTATGAAACCGGGGCACAGTTTGAGGTAATGGAAAAGAGATTTATTACATCCCACTTTGCTGTACTTAAGTGGATGGACTTTTTTGTTAATATTGAACCCGTTATTTATGAAAGATTTTTTTCAGGAATCTTTTCACCGGAAGAAGTTTATTTTAGACTTAAAGCAATTAAGTAGTACTTATTTGACTCTTTTCTTTTGTTACCAGGTAATCTCAAAATAATTTATATTTTTATTTTAATCGCTTCATAAATTATTAATAACCATCCAATCAAAAAGCAAAAGCCTCCAACAGGAGTTATCATTGCCCAGAATCTTACCCCGGAAGTGGAATAGATGTAAAGGGAGAATGAAAATAAAATTATCCCAAGTAAAAAGAATACTGAAGGGAGCTTTCCTTTAATAGTTGTAGTTAAGGCAAGAGCTAATAATACTAGTGAATGAATGAGCTGATAAAGAACTCCTGTTTTATAAACCTCCAACATCTGAGAAGTAAGTTTTTCTCTTAATCCGTGCGCCCCAAAAGCTCCTATTGCAACCGAGGTAAAGCCAGAGAGAGCGGCTATTATTAACCACAATTTTTTATCATTCATAATTTCTAACCTTGAATTATGTTGAATAGTAAAAACAATTTTTATTAACTTTGCCCACAATTTAATCACAACAAAGAAAAGAAATGAAGATATTACAAAAATCTATTTTACCGTTACTTTTAATTTTAATCGTATTTATAATTTATTCTCTTTATTTTGCCGGCGGCGGTGATCTTGGATCTTTTGACGACTTTGATCCAAACAACAATGCTGTAAAGGAAATAAGAGTACAGCTAATTGCAGATCGCGGAATTACCCGGCAGGGTGAAGATGTAGTTTTTTATGCCGCCGATAAAAATGGAAAAGTTATGCTTGTAAACGGACATGTAACTTTACCTGAGGGATTTGACAAAGCTAATGTTATTGTGCTTAAAGGTCATTTAAGCGGAAGCAGTTTTCATACACACGAAGTATTACTCGATTAATTTTTATGAATAATTTTCAACTTGTTTCTAATTATAAACCATCCGGCGATCAACCGGAGGCTATAAAACAATTAGTTGAAGGTGTCAATCGTGGAGATCAATTTCAAACTTTACTCGGTGTAACAGGAAGCGGTAAAACGTTTACAATTTCAAATGTAATTGCACAAACTAATAAACCGACTTTAATAATCTCACACAACAAAACACTTGCTGCACAGTTGTACTCAGAATTCAAAGCATTCTTTCCCAACAATGCAGTAGAGTTTTTTATAAGCTATTATGATTATTATCAACCGGAAGCTTATGTTGTTTCCCGCGATGTTTTTATCGAAAAAGATTTTTCTGTAAACGAAGAAATTGACAGACTAAGATTAAAGGCTACTACCGCTTTAATTGAAGGCCGCCGCGATGTAATTGTTATTGCCAGTGTAAGCTGTATTTATGGTATAGGTGCGCCTGAAGAATATGCAAGACAAATTATCTTTATAAAAAAGGGTGAAACTCTTGATCGCAAGAAATTATTACGGGATTTAATTGATATTTATTTTGTTAGGAATGATGCTGAGTTTAACCGCGGTACTTTTCGCGCTCGCGGTGATGTGGTTGAGATTATTCCAGCTTACCAATATGAAGAAGCTGTCCGTATAGAATTCTGGGATAATGAAGTAGAGAAAATTTCAATTATCGATGCACTTACGGGAAAAATAATACGAGAAGTTGATTCTGTTCCCATATATCCCGCTAAATATTTTGTTACCGATCGTTCTAAAATGCAAAAAGCGATTTATAACATTGAACAGGAGCTTTCGGATCGATTAGATGTTTTAAGAAAAGAAGAGAAATACTTAGAAGCTCAACGACTTGAGCAAAGAACTAAATTTGATATAGAGATGATGAAAGAGATCGGTTATTGTTCAGGAATTGAAAACTACTCCCGGCATATGGATGGAAGAGAAGCAAACTCAAGACCATTTAATTTGTTTGATTATTTCCCTGACGATTTTCTCTTAATAATTGATGAGTCTCATGTTACAATTCCACAAATACGCGGAATGTATAACGGCGATAGAAGCAGAAAACAAACCTTAGTTGATTATGGTTTTCGTCTTCCCTCTGCACTTGATAATCGCCCGATGAAATATGAAGAATTTATGGGAATGATTGATCAGGTAATTTTTGTTAGCGCAACTCCTGCAGATTATGAACTTGAAATGAGTGGCGGAGTAATCGTTGAGCAAATCATTCGTCCAACCGGTCTGCTTGATCCTGAAATTGAAGTGCGTCCTATAAAAGGCCAGATTGATGATTTGATTGCCGAGATAAGAAATAAAACTGCGCTTAAAGAAAGAACTCTTGTTACAACTTTAACTAAAAAAATGGCAGAGGATCTTTCTGATTATCTTGATAAGATTGGAATAAGAGTCCGTTATATACACAGTGATATTGATTCTTTAGAAAGAGTAGAAATACTTCGCGATCTTCGACTGGGTGAATTTGATGTTCTGGTTGGCGTTAATCTTTTAAGGGAAGGTTTGGATTTACCGGAAGTTTCTCTGGTTGCCGTTATTGATGCTGACAAAGAAGGATTTTTACGAAGCGAAAGATCCCTTATGCAAACAGCAGGCAGAACCGCCCGTAATGTTAACGGTAAAGTTATTATGTATGCGGATAAAATCACTGACTCGATGCAAAAGACAATTACAGAAACAAACCGCAGAAGAAAACTTCAAAAAGAGTACAATGATAAAAACGGTATTGTGCCTGCTACAATTTATAAATCAATGGAAGATATTCTATCTTCAACATCAATTGCAGATATAAGAAAGAAAGATGAAAAAGAAAGTTATGGTTTTTCAAAAGTTGCCGAACCAATTTTAAAGTATATGGATAAGGGACAGAAAGAAGATCTTGTTGAACAGTTAACCGAAGAAATGCATAAAGCAGCTAAAGATCTTGAGTTTGAAAAAGCAGCTAACCTGCGCGATGAAATTCATAAATTAAAAAAGATGATAGGATAAATGAGTTCTCAGTCTTTAGTTCACTGTTAGCAATTTAAATTTTAATCAATGAAGTAAGTTCTTTGGGAATTGATTCATCTTTATAAGTAACTTTTTCCAAAAATAATCCTGAAGGAGGGGCAGTAAACCTGGCGGGTTCATTTGATTTATTGTTCAGATAAAATAAAATATCTCTTTCAGATTTTCGTCCCCTGCCAACTTCAGCTAATATGCCAACAATTCTCCGAACCATTTTCCAGATAAAGTGCGATCCAACAATTCTGATTAGAATTAGATTGCCTTCTTCTTTTAACTGGATCTCATCAATTAAAACTTTAGTTGATTTTTCTGCCGAATCATCATCAGAAAAAGAAGAGTAATTGTTCATCCCTAAAAATAATTTTGCTGCAGATTCCATTCTCTTAAAATCAAGTTCATCTTTTATCCACCAGACAAAGTTTTTACCAAATGCTGTACGCCTTCGTGAAATCTGATATATATAACTCCGTGAAGTTGCATCATGCCGTGCATGAAAATCTTTATTCGTTTTTTCTACTTCAAGAATTGTAATATCGTGCGGCAGCATATCATTTAACTTCATTCTGATAATTTCCGGAGCTAAAACTGTTTTCACATCAAAATGTGCAACCTGGCAAAGAGCATGTACTCCGCTGTCTGTTCTGCCTGAACCCTGAATATCAATAAAAGAATCACCAAAAACCTCCTGTGCAGCTTTTAAAATTGAGCCCTGAATAGTTTTGGCATTTTCCTGCTTCTGCCAGCCAGAATATCGTGTTCCTTCATATTCAATAAAGAGTTTAAATCGTGAATAATTTTGATTGAATGGTTTTGGTTTACCGGAAGTGAATGGTTTACTTTTAAATTGTCTTGCTGACTTATCTTTAAATTTTTCTTTAGTATAAAATTTTTTGCCTCTCAATTTAATCTCACGGTTTCTTCTGCATAATCAAATTGTGTTTCATAAACTCTAACTCTTAGTGATAAAATGTTAGAAGGCAATGAACACTTTTTTATTTCAGACAAAAGATATGTGCAAATATTTTCTGCAGTAGCAAGAAAATCCACAACAACTTTTTTTGAATTTATATTCTCTAAAAACTCAAGAACAATTTTATCATCTTTGTTAACCATAAATGAATGATCAAGCTTGGATATAATCGGATTTATTATCTTCTCAACGTCATAATAATCAATCACCATTTGATTTTTGTCCAATTCACCTTCAAACTCAACAATCATTTTGTAAGAATGTCCGTGAATGTTTTTGCACAAACCAAAATGTTCGGGAAGTCTGTGTCCCATTTCCCATCTGAATTCTTTTGCTATTTTCATTACACTCCTTTTGTTTCAGGATGCCAGATAAATTTGTGCATCTGCAATTGGAATCTAACATTTAATTTATCTTCTAAAATCCAGTTAACTAATTGTACTGGTTCAAGTTTTCCAAACACTACTGAAAATAATATCTTACATTTATTTTTAAGATCATATTTTTTCATAACATCAACTGTCCAATCATAATCTTCCCTGCTTCCGATAACAAATTTTAATTCGTCTACTGGTTTTAAATAATTAATGTTTTCGTAAAGGTTTTTCTTTTCCATTCCACTTGATGGACATTTTAAATCCATAATAACTTTTACTCGTGGATCAATATCTTTTATCGGTAAACTTCCACCTGTTTCAATCAATACTTCAAAATCATCATCACAAAGCTGTTTCATTAATTCTAAACATTCTTCCATCTGAACTAACGGTTCGCCGCCGGTAATTTCAACAAGATTGCAATTGTATTTTCTAATTTCATTTATGATCTGAGGTATTGAATAATCTTTACCTTCATAAAAAGCATATTCCGTATCGCAGTATGTGCATCTTAAGTTGCAAAAGGTTAACCTTACAAAAACGCAGGGCAAACCAGCATAAGTGCTTTCGCCCTGAACCGAGTAGTAGATTTCATTAACCTTAAGCATAAAAAGTGCGTTTTTTGTTTATTTTCTAAATATTTTGTGAGCAAAGTTACTAAAGCTAAGTTTGACATCAAACGAGGCATTGCCTATATTTGACCCACATTTTTTAACTAATTATAAGGTTTTTTGTAAATGGCTCATCATAAATCGGCAAAGAAGAGGATACGTTCATCTGAAAGAAAAAAAGCAGTGAACAAAATGACAGACTCCAAGATTAAAACTGTTGTGAAGAAAACATTAGCAACCGATAAAAAAGAAGAATTAGAAAAATTATACAAAGAAGCTATTTCTATTTTGGATAAAGGAACTTCCAAAGGCAGATTACATAAAAATACTGCTGCAAGAAAAAAATCCAGACTAACAAAACACTTAAATAAAGTTTCTTCTGCTAAATAATATTTTTGATTTTATGTTTATAAAAAAAGCTCTTCGATTTTGAAGAGCTTTTTGGTTTTAAATATCATTCAACAGTTCTTTACCCTCGGGATTGGGAATAAAAAATCTTACCGCTTTAATATTTCCGTCTTTATCTTTTTCTGCTTTAATTTTTTTCTTTATCAATACGCTATGCTCGATTGTAACATTATCTTCAACAACAGAACCGAAAAGATAACTTGATCCTTTTATCAAAACATTTTTCCCGATTCGCAGCGGAAACTCATCACTACCGGTCATATTAACACTTGATTCAATTGTTGAATTTTCACCAATAACAATATTTCCTTTAATAATATCTCCCCAAAGTATTTTAACGTTGTCTTCAATAGTTAAAGTTTGATTGGGGAAAGTGGATAGATGAACAATTCGCCATATTTTTATATTCTTACCAAACACAATATTTCCGTTTATGTACGCCGCTCGACCGATTTCTACATTGTAATTTAGTTTTACACCATCACCAATGTAAGCTCCTTTACCAATTTGTATATCAAGCGGAATTCCTTTTTTATCCATTTCAATCAAATCATTTACAACGGAATCGTGAATAAAAAAATCATCAGGGTCATCAATCTGGATTATATTCTTGAGTTTTTCGTAAACATTTTTTCTGGCAATTTCATCCATCTCTTTAAGAACGGATTTATCATTAAATCCCATTACAACATATTGATGCTTTGGACTTACAGCTCCTACCGAGTAACCTTTTTGATTAAACAATGCTATTAAATCAGTAATGTAAATTTCATTTTGTGCATTGTTACTGGAAAGATTATTAATCAGTTCTTTTAATTTTTTATAATTAAAAGCATAAACACCGGAATTAAATTCATTAGTTTCAATCAATTCTTTTTTTGTGTAAGTATATTTTTTATTTCGATACGTTAATTCATATGGTTTATCATCTGACAAAGCAAGAATATCTTTAAACTCCATTATCTGAATTACATTTCCATTCCCATTTGAATCTTTGGTCCGGACAATTCTGCCATAATAATTCTGTATCGGATCACCACTAAATATTCCGGTTAAAACCATCATATCGTTACCGGATGAAATAAAATCCTGTCTGAATTTTCTCATCGATGATTCATCAAGCAAACCCATATCGCCTGGTAAAACGTATACAATTCCATCATTAAATTCATTCTCAATCTTATTCAACCCAACTTGAACGGCATGACCTGTCCCATTTTGTTTTTCCTGAAATGCAAATTTATTTGAATCACGTTTACCAATTACCTCCATTATGTCTATAGCTTTAATTCCAACAACAATTACAGTGTTTATATTTTCAATTCCCAATCGGCAGGCATTGTAAACCCTTTCAACGGTTGGAATTTCCCAAATTTTATGCAGCATTTTTGATCGCTGAGATTTAATTCTTTTCCCATGGCCGGCGGCAAGTATTATCGCAACTTCATTTGATGAATTGAAATTTGTTGAATATTCATTTGTTTTTGAATAGATATCTGAATTGATATTATCACACATAATTATTCTTATTAAACATTTTAATTAAAGAAATCTTTTATGAAAATTAATTAAAGACATTTCCTATTCCAAACCTTTGCATTTTATTCTTAAAGGGTAATTACTATCTTTGCTCGCATTTTATAAAATCTAAAAGGAATAGAAATGAAAATTAATTTAGTTATAATTACATTCGTATCAGTCATTCTATCCGGAGTATCTTTTGCACAATCCAATGGATTTGGATTAGGCATAATACTTGGCGAACCAACCGGAATTAGTGCAAAGTATTGGACTACCAGCAGCACAGCATTCGATTTCGGGTTAGGTTATTCTTTTGAAAAACACAGCAGAATGCATTTACATGCCGATTATCTTTTTCATGTGAAAAACATTTTTAACACAACTGAAAACATCTCGCTTTACTATGGTCCAGGTGCAAGATTAAGATTTGTAGAAAATGCTGATTCCAGACTGGGATTTAGGTTTGATGTGGGATTGGTTTGGATTCCAAGAAATGCACCGGTAGATGTTTTTGTTGAGATAGCACCATTACTTGATATAATTCCGGAGACAGATTTTTCAGTTAACGGCGGTATTGGAGTAAGATATTTTTTTAATTGATCTTCGATTCCGGTTTAACATATCTGAACAAAGCAACATTTAATCCAAATGTAAACCAGATAAGTGTTGTAATCTCGTGATCCCAAAAGTTTAGTTCTGTTAAACCGGAAATCAGAAATCCGCAGAAAGCTGCAAGCGCACCCAATGCATAAGATGATATAAACGGGTTATCTTTAGCTGCTTTATAAATATTTACATCAATTAAAATTATTTTATAGAACAGGTAAAGCACTGCAAGCAGACCAAACAAACCAAGTGTTGCCAATATGTGAAAGAAATTGTTGTGCAAATGTCCCTGGATCTCCTTATCAAACGGACGTTTATATTGCTTATATAATTTTTGCAGGTCAATATCGCCCACTCCAAAAATCGGGTAATCTTTAAATATTTTTATTCCAGCCAGCCAAAATGCAAATCTATTTGCATTTGATGGATGATTGGGATCAAAAATTCCCAGCAGTCTGCTTTGCTTTGATTCTACTTTTGTAACAAACAGATCACTTCCAGATAAGCGAATAGATTTAGGAACATAATCTAAGTTTAATTGGGCAGACAAATTAAAACGCTGATTATTAATTTTAT
>DASVGS010000498.1:0-3949 GCA_036379435.1 Ignavibacteriaceae bacterium | reverse complement strand
GCAACACCCGGTAATTCAACAATTATTCTTCTGCTTCCTTGTCTTGATATAGAAGGTTCAGAAACTCCGTATTGATCAACGCGGTTTCTGATAATTTCCATAGCACGTGTTACAGCATCCTCGGATGATTTTTTAAGTTCCGACATTATTTCATTATCATCCTGTCTTATAGTGCCGTAATATCTGCTTAATCTGATTCCTCTTTCCTGAAATTTTCTGCCAATTATATCAACAACGGATTCATCAGTTTTAGCTGCTTCAGTCTCTGCATCTGTTAATACTTTTTTGAAAACATCATCAGGATTGTTTGCAATTTTTTCTAACAGCTTTCCGGTATTTACTTCCAGAACAACACGCATACCGCCCTGTAAATCAAGTCCGAGTTTTACTCTTTTTTTCCTGGCTTCAAGAATTGAAGGATCAGCTACTTTAATGCTGTCCTCAACTAATGTAACCATCTTATTCAACTGATCGTTTGAAATATCGGGATTGAGTTTTTTAATCTCATTCCTTTTCTCTTCTAACGTCTTGTTAAGTGCTTTGGTATTTTGATAATCCTGAAATGTAGGATATAGCAGGTAAATGCTTAGTGCAATTGCTGCAAGGATTAGAATGATCTTAAATCTGTATTCTTTCATACTTCTTAAAAATTTTGTTACTAATAGGGTCTTTAAAAAAATAGCTGTCAAACTTACGGGTAAAGGCTTAGAAAGTCAATAAAAATTAAGTATTTAGGGCTAAAAGTAATTATTGGAAACAGTTCTAAATTTAAAAATTAGCATATTATCCAAATATAAATTCGGTAAATAACAGGATTAAGGTATTCAATTAATGATATGATAGTAAATCTAACTCAATTCTATAACTGATTTAATCAATCTTGCAAATGTGTTCTTAACTTTATCTGCTGTTTCTGTTACTTCCTGGTGGGTAAGTTTTTGGGTAGATATTCCTGCAGCAAAATTAGTTATACAAGAAATAGCGGCCGTTTTCATTCCAAGATAAGATGAATATACAGCTTCATGCACAGTTGACATACCTACTGCATCTGCACCGTATTTTGCAAAGAATAGAATTTCAGCTGGAGTTTCATATGTTGGTCCTTTTGTGTAAAAGTAAACTCCTTCTTTTAGATTTATACCATTAGCTTGTGCGGATTGCCTTACGATTTCGTTAAACTCCGGATCAGGAAGATTTATAAAATTATCCTTGCCTGCGTGATTGGTTAATCCTATTAAATCAGTTAATTCTTTCTTGATTAAGATTCCATTTAAAGATGTTGCAAGCATCAGATCACCGGGAACAAAGCTTCTATTTATTCCGCCGGCAGCATTTGTTAGTAATAGTTTATGTGCACCAATTTTATGAGAAATAAAAACGGGTACAATGCATTCATTAATATTATATCCTTCATAAAAATGAACCCTGCCCTGAAACAGTATTAATTTTTTGTTCTGATGTTCAGCAAAGTGGATTTTACCTTTATGCCCGGCAACCGTTGATACAGGATAACCGGGAATTTCACTGGTTGAGATTGATTTGTGAATAGTTAATTGATCGGCAAAATCTCCAAGTCCGCTGCCAAGGATTATTGAAATATCAGGAGTGAAGGGAGTTACCTGTTTAAAAAAATCTAATAGATTTTTGTATTTAAAATTCAGATCAACCATTAGAATGAAAAAAATAATCCTGCTAAAGTTGCAGTTAATAAAGTTGTTAGCACTCCGCCTAAAACAGCTTTTAGACCAAGAGATGCAATATCAGATTTTCTGTTTGGAGCAAGTGGGCCAAGTCCGCCGATTTGAATTGCAATAGATGAGAAGTTTGCAAATCCACACAAAGCATAAGTAGCCATAAGAATTGATTTTTCATTTACTAATTTTCCTGCCTGAACAAGATTGCTCATATCCGAATAAGCTACAAATTCATTTAGTACAACTTTAGTTCCAAGTAAACTTCCAAAAGTTAAACTGTCCTGCCATGGAACTCCAATTCCAAAAGCAATAAATTGTAAAATCAAACCGATCAGTAATTGAAAACTTAACGGTTGACCGAAGTGAGAAATCAAATATGGATTAATGCCTGCGAGATCACCAAGACCGTTTAGTGAAAAATTTATTAGTGCAATAAAAGCAATAAATGCGATAAGCATAGCTCCAACATTTAAAGCAAGCTGCAATCCATCACCAGCGCCATTTGCTGCCGCTTCTATTATATTACTGGAATTTTTTTCAATTGAAACTTTAACAGTTCCCTTTGTTTCAGATTCAGCAACTTCAGGGATTAATATTTTACCAATCATCATTGCACCCGGGGCAGCCATAACACTTGCACCGAGTAATTGAGTAGCAAAGATTTGCTGTGCTTCGATCAATGGAATTGCGTGCGAAACAGCATAAGCACTGCCGAGCATCTGAATATAGGCAGCCATAACTCCGCCGGCTATTGTAGCCATTCCGCCAATCATAATAGTAAGCAATTCACTTTGAGTCATCCCTTTGATAAATGGTTTTATCATTAGGGGAGCCTCAGTTTGACCGACAAAAATATTTGCAGTGCAGGAAAGTGATTCGGCACCGCTGGTACCCATAACTTTTGCCATTACCCAGGCCATAGCCTGAACAATTTTTTGCATAACACCAAGATAATAGAGCACTGACATAAGACTTGCGAAAAATATTATTGTAGGCAGTACCTGAAACGCAAAGAAGAATCCGAGATTTCCATCATTTCCGGGAGCGAGAGCAAGATTACCAAAAACAAATTTTGCACCTTCTGTGGTAAAATTTAATATCAATACAAAAACATAACTTACTGAGTTAAAAAAATCTTTTGGCCACCCAAGCGGATCAAAGAATTTGCGCAGGGAATTGCCGCGAAGAATAAGTAATGCAAATATTATCTGCAGAGCAAAACCTGATAAAACTAATTTCCAATTTATTTTTTTCTTGTTGTTTGATATCAGAAACGCTATTGCTATAAGTAAAGCTAACCCAAAAATTCCTCTAAAGAATGATTCAAAATCCATTAATGCTTCTCTTCTGCTGGAATGTAATGACATTTACGGCAGCGTGCTTCATAAACATCGGCAGCGCCTACTACAACTCTTTCTGATGATGAAGTTTTTCTCTGGGTTCTGTCTGCAGGATTGCCGCATACCACACAAATAGCCAGTGATTTAGTTATGTACTCGGCAATGGATAATATTTGCGGTATTGGCTCGAACGGAATGCCGCGATAATCCATATCCAAACCGGCAACTATAACCCGTTTACCATCATCTGCAAGTTTATTGCAAACAGAAACCAGATCATTTGAGAAAAATTGTGCTTCATCAATTCCGATTACCTGTGCATCTTCAACCAGATCTAAAATTTCTTTTACATCTTTTATTAAAATTGAGGGAAGTGATTGTTCGCTATGAGATACGATTGAGTTGGTAGAATATCTTGTATCAATATTTGGTTTAAAGATTACAACCTGCTGCTTTGCAATTTTTGCTCTGCGTAATCTGCGGATAAGTTCTTCGGTTTTTCCGCTGAACATACAGCCGGTTATCACTTCTATCCAGCCGGTTTCTTTTGGTACTGCGTGAGGAGTTGGTTCCATAATTATTTTTTTAGATCCTTATCTCCAAAGGCTAATGGCAGCAGTTCGGATGTTTTAAATATTTTATAATCTTCATTTCCATTTGTGCAGATAATATCAATCTCACCGCAAAGATCATAAATGATTTGTCTGCAGGCACCGCAAGGAGTTATGTAATCAGGTGAATCACTTGCGATGGCAATAGCTTTAAATTTTCTTTTTCCTTCTGAAATTGCTTTGAAGATTGCTGTGCGCTCAGCACACATTGTTAAACCATAAGTGCTGTTTTCAATATTGCAGCCAGGATAAACATCACCATCCGTTGTTAAAAGTGCGGCACCAACTTTAAAATTGGAGTAGG
>DASVGS010000497.1:0-3415 GCA_036379435.1 Ignavibacteriaceae bacterium | reverse complement strand
GTGTTGGGTTTTGAACAGTTGCATATGTAATCAAACTATCGGCATCTTTTCTAAATTTTCCTGAGACGGTAATAACATTTGTACCTCGTTCTCTTACCACTTCAATATTTGTTCTTTCAGTTCCTGCAGCAGGTTTAACATTATTCAGTATAACTATACTTCTTAAACTCGGTTTGGAAGTAACTATAACTGAATCATATTTGGGTTCATAATGTATTGAAATATCAACGCAATTATCATTGAATGAAATTGCACTTGATTGAGCAGCATACCAGTCAGTTTCATAATCCCACGCCCAGCCGTTTCCCAGTCCTATATCATCAAATAAATTATCATCGCCAACAATATTTCCTTTTATATTTGAAACACCCATATCAATCAAAGAATCTATCCAGGTATCAAAAACATAATTGATATCATTATTATAAAATCTACCTGATATAGTCGGATCGCCTCTACCTTGTATTACAAGATCGCCATAAATTGTTGAGCCTGATTGGTAACCATTAAGATAAATATTTGTGGAAAATCTATAATCACCGCCGAGTAATAATAAGCCAGCCGCAGTTGTAAATAATTTTAAATTTGATGCTGGAACAAAGAACTTATCTTCATTTCTTTTGTAAAAATATTCACCGCTTTTTAATGATTGAATAACAACGCCCCAATTAGCATTTCTAAAACTATTATCATTAAAAATATCATCCAATTCTTTGTTAAGTTCTAAAATTGTGTTTTGTTCAGTTAATTTTGATGAATCAGTTATTGCTAAAGTTGAGTCCTGAGCAAACGATGCTCCGGAAATAATACAAGCCAGTACTGCTACATTAATTATTCTATTTAGATAATTTTTTAATTTCATCTTTTGTCAACTTTCTATAAGCGCCAATGGGTATATCCGGAATGATTCCGGCAAAACTGCTTCGATGTAATTTTTCAACGGTATAATTTATTGTAGAAAACATTTTTTTTACAAAATGATTTCTCCCTTCGGTGCATTGTACAATTATATTCTTCCTGTCCTTTTTCTTTCCGAAATTTATGCTATTAAATTTACCTCTTGCACCATCAATAAAAACTCCTTTTAACAAAACATTTTCGTGCTCTGGTTCAAGGTCTTTATCAAGTTTTACTTCATACTCACGAATTATATTATTACTGGGATGCAATAATTTTTGTGCGAATTCGCCATCATTAGTTAAAATCAAAACACCGGTGGTATTAAAATCAAGCCTGCCAACAGGATATATTTTTTGCTTTGTTTTAACTATATCCGTAACAGTTAATCTTTTTTTCTCATCATCGGTGGTGGTTACAACACCTTTTGGTTTATTTAGAAGATAGTAAACATGCTCTGCCGGTTTAATCTTTTCACCATCAACAGATACTTCATCTTTTTCCGGGTTTATAGTAAATGCAAGTTTTGTAACAGTTTTATTGTTAACAGTCACTCTTCCCTGCAGTATTAATTCTTCAGCTTTTCTTCTGGAGGTTACACCGCTATCTGCAATAAATTTATTCAGTCTCGTCATTATCTTCTTCCGACTTCTCGAGTTCCTTTTCAAGAGTTTCTTCAACCAGGTTCATCATAATTTTATTTTTCTGCTCAATAAAATCTTCATCCTTCATAATCTCTTCAATCTCTCTTGGTTTGGGAAGATCGCTCAGATTGTACAGTCCAAAATATTTTAGGAATTCTGTGGTCGTACCATATAATAAAGGTCTGCCAATAGTTTCGGCACGCCCTGTTATTGTAATTAGATTTTTTTCAAGGAGAGTGTTTAGAATATAATCAGAATTTACACCGCGTATTTGTTCCAATTCCGGTTTAGTGATAGGCTGCTTATATGCTATGATTGCAAGTGTTTCTAATGCCGCCTGACTTAATCTTCTTTTTGATTTTTCAGATGATAAAAATCCAACATATTTAGCACTGATTTCAGTTGTAGCAAAAATAAAACCATTAGCAATTTTTTTAATTCTGAATGAATTACCATTCTGTTCATATTTGTTGTTTAAATCTTCCACTGTGGACAGAATGTCAGAATTAGAAATTTCAATATCTTCACCATCAATGCCTTTGATAGCGCGGATAATTTCATTTTCAGATATTGGTTCATCTGAAGAGAATATTAATGCTTCTATTATTGATTTATATGTGTTATCCATTTTCTCGGCTATAAATTACAAAATCATTAAAATCAGGTGATTCCTTAATTCCAATTTTCTCAATTTTAGTTAGTTCCAGTAGTGCAACAAAAGTAAGAACCACTCTTATTTTTTCTTTCATACCATGCACCAGACTTAAAAAATGTATTTCACCCTTTTCATTTAAACGATCTAATATAAACTGAATTTGTTCATCAATTGAAATATTTATCTTTTTAACTTCATGGACTACTTGTACTTTTATTCCATCAATAACTTTTTTAAAAGCTTTAGCTAAATCATAAATAGAAATATTTTTTAATAGAATTTCATACTCTGGTGGAGATTCCTTTTCATCGTGTGAAAAATCTCCTCTAAAACTTATTTTACGTTGATTTGACTCAAAGAAAGTAAGATCTTCAGCCACCTCTTTATATTTTTTATACTCAAGTAAAGCTCTTATTAAATCTGCACGAGGATCAATTTCTTCACCACGCTCATCAACTTCACGAGGTAAAAGCATTCTTACTTTAATATGCATCAGGGTTGAAGCCATTAAAATAAAATCGCCTGCAACTTCAAGATCCATAAGTTTTATAAGATTTACGTATTCCAAAAACTCACCGGTAATGCGTGAGATAGGAATATCATAAATATTTAATTCATCTCTTTTTATAAAAAAGAGAAGTAAATCAAGCGGACCTTCGAATTGATCTAATTTTATTTTATACATCAACCAAACTTCATTTTTTCATGAACTTCATTCATTGTCTGTTCAGCAACTTTTCTACCTCGTATTTCGCCATCGTGCAGAATTTCATCAACCTCATTAATTCTGCTTTCGTAATGTTTCCTTTTTTCAATAATTGGAGCCAAAAACTCAGAAATTTTTGCTGCACATTTCATTTTACAATCAAAACAACCAAGTTCTCCACTGCGGCATCCTTTATCTATTTCCTCAACCTCGGTCGGATTAAACTTTTTATGATATGAAAAGACGAGACAAATATCGGGATTTCCAGGATCACCTTTTCTAACTTTATTTGGATCAGTTACTGCTTTTTTCATTTTGCTTTTAACAGTTTCAACATCATCAGAAAGCAGTATAGTGTTGTTTAAGGATTTACTCATTTTCGCATTACCATCCAAACCAGAAAGTCTTGAAAATTTTGTCAGAAGCGCTTCTGGTTCAGGAAATACAACGCCATATTGATTGTTGAATCTTCTTGCAATTTCCCGCGATATTTCAATGTGAGGTACCTGATCA
>DASVGS010000496.1:0-7143 GCA_036379435.1 Ignavibacteriaceae bacterium | reverse complement strand
TGGTTTAAATCATAATAGTTTGCATCCTCAACATTAGAATCATTTTTGTGTGATCCTGAAAAACTATCAAAAATATTCTTCCTGGATTGAGTATCCGATTTATAAAAATATGAACGTTTAAAGACATTTTTTAATGAGACATACGAATTTTTATCAAACATAATATATAAAAATCCAAATATGGCTCCACCAAGATGTGCAAGATGTGCCACACCGCTTGATGCACTATCAACAGCAAAAAACTCAATCAGTACTAAAAATCCAATTAAGTATTTTGCTTTAATTGGTATTAGAAAATATAAAAATATCAGATTGTCAGGAAAGAACATCGCATAAGCAATTAACACACCAAAAATACTTCCGGAAGCACCAATTGTAACCGCAGCAGAAGCACCTAAAAGAGGAGTAATAAAAAGTTGAAATAATCCTGCACTAACTCCTGCCAGCAAATAAAAAATTAAAAATTTCTTTGATCCAAAAACATCTTCAATACTTGAACCGAACATCCATAGAGCAAACATATTAAACAGAATGTGTGAGAAACCACCATGCATAAATTGATATGTAATTAATTGCCAGACCTGGAAATTAAAAGGTTGTCCCGCTGCATCAGTACCTGAGATAGGATTAAGTGCAAACCATTTATTTAAAATGTACCAGGCCGGTAAACCGTTAAATTGAAAATTTTCAAAAAGGAGTTGTACAAAAAATACCACACCATTTATTATAAGTAAATTTTTAATAACGGGTGGAAACGTAAAGAATCCACCTCCATATCCTCTTGGTTGATAATAATTACTCAAACTAATCCTAAAATTATTTTAAATCATTTAATGCAAGTACGCCGGGTAATTCTTTCCCTTCAAGAAACTCAAGTGAAGCACCACCACCGGTTGAAACATGCGAAACTTTATTTTTTAAACCTGCTTTAGTAATTGCTGCTGCAGAATCACCACCGCCAATTACTGTAATTGCTCCTTCTGCCGTTGCATCAGCCAAGGCTTTTGCGATGGCATTTGTACCAGTCGCAAAATTATCCATTTCAAAAACACCCATTGGTCCGTTCCAGACAATGGTTTTTGCAGTCTTTAATTCTTTAGAAAATAACTTAACGGTTTCAGGTCCAATATCCAAACCCATTTTATCCGATGGAATATTATCGACACTTACAACTGCTGCAGGCGAATCATTCCTAAATTCCGATGCAACAACCACATCAACAGGAAGCAAAAATTTAATTCCAGATTTTTTAACATTTTCTAAAACTTGTTTTGCAAGATCAATTTTTTCAGCTTCAAGCAGTGAGGTTCCAATTTCCTTACCTTCGGCTTTGTAAAATGTATACGCCATTCCACCGCCTACAATAAGAGTATCAACTTTATTTAATAAATTATTTATTACATCAATTTTACCTGAAATTTTTGCACCGCCAAGAATTGCAACATAAGGTCTTTTAGGATTTGTAATTGCTCCGCCAAGATAATCAAGTTCTTTTTGCATTAGATAACCTGCAGCAGAGATTTTAATAAACTTTGTAACACCTTCTGTGGATGCATGTGCTCTGTGGGCACTTCCGAATGCATCATTGATATAAACATCACCAAGTTCTGCCAACTGCTTTGCAAATGCCGGATCATTTTTTTCTTCCTCAGAATGAAAACGAACATTTTCAAGAATTAATACATCCCCTTCTTTCATTGCATCAACCATTGCCTTAGTATCCGGTCCAACACAATCAGGAGCAAGTTTAACTTCTTTGCCCAATAATTCACTTAATCTTACTGCAGTTGGTTTTAAACTGTATTTAGGATTTGGTCCGCCTTTCGGTCTTCCCAAATGACTCATTAAAATTGCTTTACCGCCATCGGTAATAATTTTTTTAATAGTTGGTAATGATTCTGTTATTCTAATGTCATCTGTAATATTTAAATTTTCATCCAGCGGAACATTAAAATCCACACGTACAAGTATTCGTTTACCTTTAAGTTGAACATTATCTATTGATAACTTATTCATTTTTCTTCCCTGAGAAATTATTATTTAATATAAAAAAGGCGATCATATTCAGATCGCCTGTTTGCAAAATTACATTTTTATTAGTTTTATTAATAAATCAACACACCTGTTTGAGTAACCCCATTCATTATCATACCAGCTAACAATTTTAAAGAATCTTTTCTCATCCTTAAAATTATTCTGCAGTGTTGCTAATGAATCATATATAGAAGATCTTTCATCGTGATTGAAATCTGTTGATACCAATTCTTCATCACAATAACCAAGAATTCCTTTTAAATAAGTTTCAGATGCTTTCTTTAACAATCCATCAATTTCCTTTATGGAAGTATCTTTTGTTGAACGGAAGGTAAGATCAACAGCAGATACATTTGCAGTAGGAACTCTGAATGACATACCGGTTAGTTTTCCTTTTACAACAGGAAGCACTTCGCCAACTGCTTTTGCAGCACCAGTGCTTGATGGTATGATATTAATTGCTGCTGCTCTTCCGCCTCTCCAGTCTTTTTTGGAAGGACCATCCACTGTTTTTTGAGTTGCAGTGTATGAGTGAATTGTTGTCATAATTCCAACTTCAACTCCAATTCCCTCTTTTAATAAAACGTGAACAACCGGAGCTAAACAATTTGTTGTACAGGAAGCATTGGATATGATTGTATGTTCTGGTTTAAGTTCATCATCATTAACACCCATAACTACCGTTTTAACATCACCTTTACCTGGTGCAGAAATAATAACTTTTTTTGCACCTGCTGTAATGTGTCCTTTTGCTTTTTCAGAATCCGTAAATAAACCTGTTGATTCAATTACATAATCAACGCCAAGTTCTTTCCAGGGAAGCTGAGAGGGATCTTTTGTAGCAAGTATACATTTCGTTTCTTCTCCATTGATAACAAGAATGCCATCATGTTCAAGATCTGCTTTGCTTTTCTTTGAAGTGATTTCACCTTTAAATATACCATGAACAGAATCATACTTTAATTGGTAGGCAAAATATTTAGCGTCGTTTGTGATATCGACAAGAGCAACAAGATCAACCTCTTTACCAAGAACACCTTTATCTGCCATTGCACGTAAAACGAGTCTTCCAATTCTTCCAAACCCGTTAATAGCTACTTTAACTGCCATTTTAAAACTCCTTTAATTGAAAATTATCTTTGTAAAAGTACGATCAAAATTAGTTAAACGGCTTTTTATTATCAATCCAATTATACTCTTAAGATGTGCACTTTAACACAATATTTTAAGAAATAATAAACTAATAAGAGGCGATTTTGAACTAAATAATTTATATTTGGGTTAGATATTCAAACACAATAATACATAAGAGGTTAATATGATATCTGCAAAAATGTTAAAAGCTTTAAATTCACATTTGAATGAAGAATTTTATTCGTCATACTTATATCTTTCAATGGCAGCTTACTTTGAGGCAAAAAATTTAAAAGGATTTGCAAACTGGTTTAGAATTCAGTCTTCCGAAGAACAATTACACGGTATGAAGTTTTTTAATTTCATATTGCAAAAAGGTGGAAAGGTTAGTTTATCTGAGATCGCAGCCCCAAAAATTGAATGGAAATCTATTTCGGAAGTATTTTCGGATACATTGAAACACGAACAAAAAATTTCCGGATTAATTAATAAACTTGTAGAAGTTGCAATGGTAGAGAAAGATTATGCAACCAATACTTTTCTCCAATGGTTTGTTACAGAACAAGTTGAAGAAGAAGCAAACGTTGAGGAGATAATCCAGAAGATAGAGATGATTGGTGACAATAAAAGCGGATTATATATGTTAGATAATGAGCTTGGTGCAAGAACTGCATCACCGGCTGGTGAGTAAATTTAATTGAGTTATAAATAAAAAATCCTCTCAAATTTGAGAGGATTTTTTTTGTATCAACTAAAAATTAATTTTTAATTTCTGCCAAAGGAATTGCAGTATGTCTCATTGAATGGACTTTATTAGCAATTTCGAGATTAATTTCTTTACTAACTCTTGCCTCAAAATAATCTCTGAATCTGGTAACCATAAATCTAACCGGCCAGGCGGCAGCTTCACCAAGAGCACAAATCGTATTTCCTTCAATCTGGCTAGCAACAGTAATCAGCAAATCAAGATCATTTGTTGAGCCCTTACCTGCTAATATTCTCTTCAATATCTTCTCAAGCCAGCCTGTACCTTCACGACAAGGAGTGCATTGTCCACAGCTTTCGTGATGATAGAAATGAGCTATTCTTGCAAGCACTTTTACAAGGTCAGTATCTTCATCCATAACAATAATACCACCAGTGCCAATTGCTGACCCAGCTGCTTTTAGAGATTCAGAATCCATCTTAACACCTTCAAGCTGATCCCCACGTAACGGAGGCATGGATGATCCACCGGGAATTACACAAAGGATTTTTTTATTACCAGGAACACCACCAGCATAATTATAAATAATATCAGTTAACAATGTACCGGAAGGTAATTCATAGACTCCGGGCTTGTTAACGTGTCCACTCACTCCAAATAAAATAGTTCCCGGATGTTTTGGTTCACCTATTTTAGAAAACCACTCCCATCCTTTATTAATAATAGGCGGGATATTCGTGATAGTTTCAACATTATTAATAGTTGTAGGGCAGCCCCATAAACCATTTTGTGCCGGAAATGGAGGTTTGACTCTCGGATATCCCCTTTTACCTTCCAGAGAATTCATCAGAGAAGATTCCTCACCACAGATATAAGCTCCAGCGCCTTTATGGATGTAAATGTTGCAGAAAAAATCGGTTCCAAACTTTTCTCTCATTGCTTCACCTACGTAACCGGCAGCATACGCTTCATCTAAAGCTTTTTGCATAAGTTTTATCCACTTATGATATTCGCCACGTATATATATGTAAGCAATTTTAGCACCGATAGCATAACAGGTAATTAAAATACCTTCAATCAATTGATGAGGATTATACTCAAAAATCTGTCTGTCTTTAAAAGATCCCGGTTCAGATTCATCACCGTTTATGCAAAGATATTTTGATTTATCAGTAGTCTTCGGCATAAAGCTCCACTTTAAGCCAGCAGAAAATGCAGCGCCGCCTCTGCCGCGTAAACCAGATTTTTTAACCTGATCAATTATATCATCAGAGGATAGTGAAAATGCTTTTTTTGCAGCAGTAAATCCACCATTCTGAACATAAACATCAAGAACGTGAATATCTTTAATATCTGGTAAAACTATTTTTTCCATTTAATCAATTTACTTTAAGGAATTTATAAGTTCTTCTACTTTTTCTTTGGTAAGATTTTCATAATAATCTTCATTAATAGCTAACATTGGCGCTGTTCCGCAGCTTCCCATACATTCAACTTCTTCGATTGAAAATTTATGATCTTCGGTCACTTCCATGTTTTCCAATCCTAATTTATCTTTTACCTGATTCCAAATTTCATAACCTCCCCGAAGCATACAGGAAACATTAGTACAAACTTGTATATGATTTTTGCCCATTGGCTTCTGATAATACATTGTGTAAAAAGTAACTACACCAAGTACTTCTTCCGCTGTCATATCTAATAATAATGAAACTTCCTTAATTACCTCGTTGGATATATATCCATTTTGTTCCTGCGCAATATAAAGCGCAGCCATAACGGCAGGTTTTTTTTCAGGATACTTTTGTATCTCTTTATTTATTCGTTCTAAATTTTCCGGAGAGAATTTAAATTCCATCATATTCCTTTATTTATCTGCTTCACCCATTATCGGATCTATGCTGCCAATAATTGCAACCACATCTGAAATCATCCGACCTTTAATCAGATGAGGTAATGATTGAATATGTATAAACGAGGGCGATCTTATTTTACATTTCCAGGGATGACCTTCACCCTTACTAACAAGATAAAATCCAAGTTCACCTTTTGAACCTTCAATTGCGTGATATACATCTCCAACCGGTGGATTTATACCAAAGTTAACAATCATAAAATCATGGATCAGTTCTTCCATCCTGGAATAAACTTCAACTTTTTGCGGTAGCACTTGTTTTGGCATGTTTGCTTTAATTTCACCGGGAGTCATTAATTGAAGAACCTGTCTAACAATTTTTGCACTTTCTCTAACTTCATCCGCACGTACAAAATATCTGGCTAATGAATCTCCTTCTGAAAAAGTTGGGATTTTAAAATCTACTTTATCATACTGCAAATATGGCGTGGCACGTCTTAAATCAAACTCAACACCACTGGCTCTAAGATTTGGACCTGTATAACCATAACTTAATGCATCTTCTTTAGATATTACACCAATACCGTCAAGTCGTTCTATAAAAATTCTATTTGTGTTCAGCAGCTTTTCGCATTCAGCCAAATTATTGTCAAGCTGCTCAACAAACCACTTAACTTTTGCAAGTGCTTCCGGTTGAGCATCATTAGCTACACCACCAATACGGGTATAACTATTTGTAAACCTTGCACCACAAAGTATATCCCATATATCCAGTATTTTTTCTCTCTCACGCAGCGTCCACAAAAACACAGTTAGTGCACCAACATCCATTGCAAATGATCCTATAGCAACAAGATGTGAAGCAATTCTTGCAAGCTCAGCCACAATCATTCTAATAAATTGTGCACGAACAGGCACTTCAATTCCTGCTAATTTTTCTGCAGCTAAAACCCAGGCAACATTATTTGCCATTGGTGAGATATAATCAAGTCTGTCGGTATGAGGTATGAATTCGTAATAACTCATATTCTCGGCCATTTTTTCATAACCACGATGTAAATAACCTACATCAGGTACACAACCAACAACTGTTTCACCATCGAGTCTTAGTAATAATCTCAGAACACCATGAGTTGCCGGATGTTGAGGACCCATATTTAAGACCATCTCATTTTCAAGAGCATCTTCAATCGTAAGATCTGTGTCCTCTAATAATCTCTGAAGTATTTTCGGGTGAACGTCGTCTTTTGTTAATCTATCCATAAAATTTTATTTCTTTGGTAAAGGTAATGATCCGGGAATGCCCATCAGCGGAAAATCTTTTCTTAACGGATAATATTCAAATTCTTCGGGCATATATATTCTTCTAAGATCTGGATGATTATTAAATTTAATTACATACATATCATAAGTT
>DASVGS010000495.1:0-2523 GCA_036379435.1 Ignavibacteriaceae bacterium | reverse complement strand
TTACATCAAGTGAGCAGGTTTTTTATCTCCCCGATAATTTTTTTATTTGTAAGCACAAGTATAATATCTCCCTGCTCTATAACAGTTCCGCCGCGGGGTACAACATACTGCTCATTACGGTTTATCAGTACAATAAGGCTATCTTTAGGCAAGCCTATTTCTACAACTGTTTTGCCAACAACACTTGAGTTTTCTGCAATATAAAAATCAAAAAGATCGTTTTCGTCTCCCTGCCGGGATTCAAATTCTATCGGTGATTTTACTTTCATTACAAATGGTGCATCAAGTTTTAATAACTTAGCCACAGAGGTAAGGCTCCAGCCCTGTAATAATGCAGAAGTAAAGGTGATAAAAAATACTATACTAAAAATCAGATCAGCATATTTAACACCGGCAATAAGCGGAAAAGTTGCCAGGATAACAGGAACGGCACCACGTAAACCCACCCAGGAAACAAAAACTTTTTCGTTAATACTCATTTTTGTAAAAGCCAGGCTAATAAATACTGCTACTGGTCTTGCAACAAACATTAGGATAAGGGATAAGATAATTCCGATACCTGCAATTGCAATAAGCTGAGAAGGAAAAACCAATAATCCTAAGGTAAGAAACATACTAATCTGCCCCAGCCAGGCAAGTCCATCAAAAAATCTTAATAAACTTTTTTTCTGAACAAAATCCCTGTTACCAACAGCAATACCGGTAAGATACACAGCAAGAAATCCGCTGCCGCCAATTAAATTGGTAGCGGCATAAATCATACAGGCAAAACCAAGCAGCAATACGGGGTATATACCTTCGTTATCAAATTTAATTTTATTCATAGCAAGAACAACCAGCCTGCCAATACTTAATCCTACAATACCACCAAAACCGAATTGAAATACCAGCAGTTTTAACAGACCGAACCAACCGGTATGCGGATTTATGATTAATTCTATTATACTGATCGTTAAAAATATTGCCATCGGATCGTTACTGCCGGATTCAAATTCGAGCAAAGGTTTTAGATTATTTTTTAAACTAACTTTTTTTGAGCGAAGCACATTAAAGACCGCAGCTGCATCGGTGGATGAGATGATAGCACCAATAAGTAAACCATACATTAATTCTATGTTTAACAAGTAGGCTGCAAATAATCCAAAAATAACAGCAGAAAGTATTACCCCTAATGAAGCCAGACTTAATGCTTTAAATCTAACCGGTTTAATATCCGTAAGGTTTGTATCCAGTCCGCCTGAAAACAGAATAAAGATGAGAGCGATAATTCCAATATTTTGTGCAAGAAGCGCATCATCAAAATAAATTCCGCCAATACCCTCTGAGCCGGCAAGCATACCAAGTGCGATAAACAAAACAAGAGTTGGCAAACCAAGGTTGTTAAACAATTTTGCTATAATAATGCTCAACAAAATTAGAATTGCACTGCCAAGTAAAAAGTAATCTAAAATCATATTTTATTTATTAGTGGATTGAATTTCATTTTAAGAAAATTTTGATCTCAATTTAATTAACTTTAACAAAGATTTCTATCAGAATTAATATTGAATCATTAGATTTTTCAGCACTTTTTACAATTCGATAATTTTTACTCGGTAATTCAGGAAGAAAAAGGCAGTCTAGTAAAGATGATATGCAAATCCATACCGTTTTTTAATGAATTGACCTTCTTTTAACACGGCAAATCTTTTGCAATTAGCTTATATTTGCACCCGAATGGAATTAAATAATATGAATGTAAAAGAACTATTAAAAAAATACAGCAAGCCCGAAAATTTTATTAACAGGGATTTAAGCTGGGTTGAGTTTAATAAACGCGTTTTGGAAGAAGCGCTAAATCCTGAACTACCGTTGTTAGAAAAAATTAAATTCATTTCCATATTCTGCTCCAATCTTGATGAATTTTATATGATCAGAATATCAGGACTAAAGGAGCAAATTGCGGCAAATGTAGAAGAGCCTTCGATTGATGGATTAACCCCGATTGAACAGTTAAAAAAAGTTGAAAAGGCGTTAAAACCTTTACTTAAAACTCTGGATAATTACTGGACGAATGAGATAGTACCTGCATTAAAGGAAAATAAAATTCACTTACTTACTTATGAAGAAATAAGTGAAACGGCAGCAGAAAAACTTACTGAGTATTTTAAAAAAGAAATATATCCGGTATTAACTCCGCTTGCATTCGATCCGGGAAGACCATTTCCATATATATCAAACTTAAGTTTAAGTCTTGCAATTCTGATACAAAAACCAAATGGTGAAAATCATTTTGCAAGAGTAAAGGTACCAAGTATTTTACCGCGCATTTTACAAATTGATAGTATTTTAGAACCGAAAAAAACTTTTGGTACCAATGGTAATTTTTCAGCATCATACCTCTGGCTTGGTGATCTAATAAAAGCAAATTTATCATTGCTTTTTCCGGGAATGGAAATAGTAGAAGCACACAGATTTAGAATTACCCGCGATACTGATATTGAACTTCAGGAAGATGAAGCAGATGATCTGCTAAGTGTGATT
>DASVGS010000494.1:0-6870 GCA_036379435.1 Ignavibacteriaceae bacterium | reverse complement strand
TAATCTTACTGCAGATGCATCAGCAAGGTATTCCCGTTTTCGTGATATTGCAAAATATAATAGCTGTGCCATTATCGGACCAAGAATCGCTAAAGCAATTGCGAGTATCATAATAATTAGCTGTGCTTGTCCGTTCCTATTAGATGATTTTGATTTGTAACGTGAACCGCCTCCAAGCCATAAACTTCTTGCAAATACTTCAGCCATAAGTGTTATCGCTCCAAGCATCATTCCGGCAAATGTCATCACTAATATATCACGATTCATAATGTGTGACATTTCATGAGCAACAACACCCTGTAATTCATCCCGATTTAAAGTGCCAAGTAATCCTGCGGTTACTGCAATCGCGGAATTTTCAGGTTTGATTCCTGTAGCAAAAGCATTGGGGGCAGCATCAGCAATGATATAAATTTTAGGAGTGTTTGGAAGGTTTGCAGCAATTCTCATCTCTTCAACAACATTGTAAAGTTGAGGATGAACTTCTTGTGTAACTTGTTTTGCGCCGCTTACTGCTAAAAGAATTTTGCTTCCTGCAAAATAACTTACCAGTGATAAAATTCCCCATAAAATTAATGCAAGAAAGATTCCAAATAATCCACCATTATCCGGACTATAAAAGCTTCCAAAAGTAAAACCAATCAGGATGAGAAGTAATCCCATCCCGATAAATATAAAAATTGATTTCCGTTTGTTAGCCTGAATCAGTTCCCACATCATAAAGAAAAAATCCTGTCTTAAGAAAAACTAATTTTGGGAACTTCTTTTTCGGTTTTGTCTTCAATTTCAAAAAATTCTTCTTCTTTAAAACTGAACATTCCGGCTACAATATTTGAAGGGAACATTTGAATTTTATTATTATAAAATAACACCTGATCATTATACGCCTGTCGGGCAAAAGAAATTTTATTTTCGGTAGATGTTAATTCCTCTTGCAGAGCAAGAAAATTCTGGTTCGCTTTCAAATCTGGATAGTTTTCAACCTGAACGCGTAATTGACCGAGTGCACCGCTTAACAAACCTTCTGCCGCCGCTTTATCACCAACAGAGTTTGCATCCATTGCCTGGCTGCGGTACTTGGTAATGTTTTCCATTATTTCACGTTCGTGCTTCATATACCCTTTTACAGTTTCAAGTAAGTTGGGTATAAGATCATGCCTTCTTTTTAATTGAACATCAATTTGAGACCACGCATTTTTAACACGGTTTCTTAAGCCAATAAGTGAATTGTATATCGAGACAAAGAATAAAACGACAATTACAATTATCGCAATAAAAATAAGGAAGAAAACCATAAGGCCTCCGTTATTATATGATTGAAAATTTAAATACGCGTTTAGCTATTAAAAGTTTATTCTCCAAAAATTTCCTTCAGCTGCTGCACAATTTTATTGTCTGTATTTTTTTCGGATTTTAAAAGTAAGCTCAACTCACCGTTATCAAACCAAAGACCATGATTATTTGTACATCTATCAAGAACAATATTAGTGCTGTCAAATTCAACCTTCTCCATTTTTATTTTACATATGGGACATTTTCTTTTTTCTTCGATATAATCTGATTTCAAAGTAAATGAATCGTACAGACTATTTGATTCTGAATTTTGGAAAAGCAATTCAAGTTCCCCGCCATCCAGCCATATCCCCTTACAAGCAGAACAAAAATCAATTTCTACATGATTAAGTTCTAATATTATCATTGGATTTTTACAAGCAGGGCAATTCATAAATCAAAAAATTTGTTAAAATGAAATTGCAAAGAATAAATGTAATTAAAAATAGAGCCGGTAAACTATTTAAGGTGTTTACCTGATTCAATAAATGGTTTAAATCTTTCAAAGATAAAATGCTCCCAAACTTTTTCAACAATAGCAGGTATTCCTTCTTCCATCTCACCGGATCCATGAACCGATACTTTCATTAGTGTTGAATCTTTTCCAGCTTCAGTAAATTGATAAGTTGTTACAACCTGTACAGCTCTGCCGGATAATCCAAGTGGTCCATCAAATCTTATCATTTCCGGTCGCTTCGAATAGATAACAGTTGCATGTAATACTCCATTTCCTTCATCATCAAAAATTTCATAAAAACCTCCACCCGGTTTTGCTTCTATAAAAAACTTTTTAGGATTCTCAGAAAATGAATGATCCCACCATCCGCTTATATCTCCTGTTGCTGCATCAAATATTTGTTCTGTAGTTCCGGGTAAAGTTACTTCCTTCTCAAATGAGAAAATATCATAACGTGGTTTTGGATTTTCTTCTTGTTGTGCAAATACTATTTGAACAGCAGATAGAATAAAAATATAAAATGTCAGTCTTTTCAATTAATCTCCATAAATTTTTAATTATACTAATTACAACTGTTTAACAGTTAAATAAAAACACATGATAAAAATTTGAATTTCAAACCTGTCACTTTTTTAGTTTGTGCAACACTTAATTATTGAATGCAATAAAATACTAATTCAATCAGATAAAAAAAGGAGTCCGTGATGTTAAAGTACATTTTATTCACAGTATTTATTTTAGGAACAATTTTGCTAACTGCATGCCAGGAAAATTCTGCTACAGCACCAGCAGTTGGCGGACAGGATGATGTTATTGCTAAAACTACAGCAATGACCAACGGAAATGGGCAGGTTGTCTCAACTATAAAAAATGATGACACGCAGCATTGGGAGGTTAGAGTAGACATGCCGGGTGATGGAGGAATTGTAAAATTTGAATATAAGTTAAACTCTAACGAACTGAGAGAGGTTAAAGGATTAACATCATCTTTTGATTATGAAATTGAACCAGGGAATGGAATGATTAATTACTCAGCAGCAAAAGAGATTGCTCTTGGAGCCGTAAATGGGAACATAAATGAGTGGAAACTTGAAAAGGATGAAAGCGATAATATCTGGCAATACAGATTTTTTATTTCAAATTCTGAAGTAAGAATAAATGCTGAAACCGGAACTATTATTAGAATCAAAAACTAAACCCTCCTCTTAAGAGACGTTAATAATTTTTAACGTCTCTTATCTTGTTATTGTAATTATTTTTTAAAAATTGATTTCATCAGTACGATTTTCATTCCCAAATACAACCTAATTTCTTATCTTTTCAACAATATTTTTTGGGATAAATAACAAAGGAACAGTAATGGTGAAAAAAATATTTATAGTAGTAATATCTATTGCAGTTGTCTTTCCAACAATGGTTGGTAATTCCTGCACAAATTTTATAATTACAAAAGGTGCAAGTGTTGATGGCTCAGTTATGATTTCTTACACAGCTGATTCGTATGAAGCATATGGAGAACTTTACCATTATCCGGCGGCGGTTTACCAGAATGGTACCTGGCTAGAAATTTATGAATGGGATACCGGAAAATTTCTTGGCAAAATTCCGCAGGCTTCTGTTACTTATAATGTTATTGGAAATATGAATGAATATCAGGTGGTAATTGGTGAAACCACATTTGGCGGCAGAGAGGAACTTGGAACACCAAACGGAATTCTTGATTACGGAAGTATGATTTACATAGCTCTACAACGAAGCAAAACTGCACGTGAAGCAATTAAAATAATGACTGACCTGGTAAATGAATATGGCTATTACAGCAGCGGGGAATCTTTTTCAATTGGTGATGCAAATGAAGCATGGATTCTTGAACTGATCGGCAAAGGTAAAGATAATAAAGGAGCAGTGTGGGTTGCTGTAAAAATTCCTGACGGCTACATTTCAGGGCATGCAAATCAATCACGCATAACAACTTTTCCGTTAGATGATCCGGAAAAGTGTCTCTATTCTCCGGATGTAATATCCTTTGCAAGAGAAAAAGGATATTTCTCGGGTAAGGATTCAGAATTTGATTTTTCTGCGGCTTATGCCCCATTAGATTTTGGCGCAATCAGGTTTTGTGATGCCCGCGTATGGTCTTTATTCAGAAGATGTAATTCAGGTATGGAAAAATATATTTCATACATCAATGGTGAATCATTAGAAAGACTTCCACTTTATATCAAACCGGATAATAAATTATCTGTACATGATGTAATGGGTTTAATGCGGGATCATTATGAAGGTACTGAACTTGATATGACAAAGGGAGTTGCTGCAGGTCCATATAACATGCCCTATAGATGGAGACCTTTAACATGGAAGTACAATGGAGAAGAATATTTTAATGAACGTCCTATCTCAACACCACAAACCGGATTTTCGTTTGTATCGCAGGCACGTTCTTATCTACCAAGAGAAGTTGGCGGAGTTTTATGGTTTGGTGTTGATGACACATACTTTACAGTTTATACACCAATGTATGCTTCAATGACAAAAGTACCTTATAATTTTTCTCACGGTGTTGGATCGTTGTCTCAATTTACATGGGATTCTGCATTCTGGGTTTTTAATTTTGTCGCAAATTTTTCTTATCCAAGATATTCTTTTGTTATTGATGATGTAAAGAAAACTCAAAATGAACTTGAAGGAAAATACTTTGCACAACAGGAAAATATTGAATCCACTGCAATATCGCTGCTTAAAAATTCAAAGGGTGAGGCTATAGAATATCTTACCAGTTATTCCATTGCATCAGCAGAACAAACATATAAAACATGGAAACAGTTTGGTGAGCATTTGATTTTGAAGTATATGGATGGAGTTGTGAAAACAGAGTTTTTTAAACCTAAAAACATTGGTTATCCGGAAGAGTTTAAAAAGATGATTGTTGATGAATCAGGTGAAGCATTAAAGATGAAAAAAATTATTATTGATCAAAATGCAGCATTTAATGAATATATGATGAAAGGTGATGAATTTCTTAATGAAAAAAAATACGATGAAGCAAAATTATATTACGAAAAAGCTCTTGGCTTAAAACCAGATGATGAAAATCTAAAATCTAAAATTGATAAAATAAAATCACTTTTAAGTTCGATAGAAAAATTACACAAGAGCACTTTTTAATTTTTATATAGAGTGATTTTTAACTTTGAACTATGTTTTAATGGTTACTTGCAAATATATTTTGATTGATGAATTAAAAATAGTATCCGGAACAATCGATTTGTTTCCGGATATTTTTTAAAAATTATTTTTTGCCATATCATTTACATCCGGGTAATATTTTAAAGTGCTTCTATTTCAACAATAGTTATATCATCATTTTGGGTGGAACTGCCAATAAATGTTTTAACATCCTTAAAAATGGAATTCAAATTAGAATTACTGCTTTTGAGACTTTTCAACATCATTTTATCTTCAAAATATTCGTGTTCAGAATTTGTAGCTTCAGTAACACCATCGGAATAGAGAAACAACTTTTCTCCTTTTTCTAAAAATATCTCATGATCCTGATAATCATACTTTTGTATTCCGAGCGGGAATCCCGTATCAAATTTTATTTGAGTTAAGTTATTTTGAAATATGCGCATTGGATATAGATGTCCGGCATTTGAAATTGAAATTTTACCTGTTTTATCATCGATAATTAAATAAATCATCGTAATAAATCTTGTTGGAGGTAAATCATCAATCAAATAATCATTAACTCTTTTTAAAACAGCTGAGGGATTTACTTCCTCCTTTGCTATTAATCTAAAAATTGTCCTTGCTGATGACATCAGAAATGCGGCAGATAAACCTTTACCAGCCACATCAGCCAAAACTACTCCGGTTTTACCGTTAGACAATTCAATATAATCAAACCAATCGCCACCAACTTCCTGACAGGGTTCACAAATTCCGTTAACTTTAAAATTATTAATATCTGGAGATTTTTTGGGAAACATTCTTGATTGAATATCTTTAGCTTGCTTTAATTCAACGAGCATAATTTCCTTTTCTTTTTTTTCAATCTCAAATAATCTGGAGTTTTCAATTGCAATCGAAATATGTGAAGCAAGTATTTTAAGTACTCTAAGATCATGCCTGCTAAATGCATTTACTTTTATATTCTGCGCATTTAGAATGCCAATAAATTTACCGTGATGAAATAAAGGAACATCAAGGTGTGAACGGCTTGTAAATGCACAAGGAGCTTCCTCAGGAAAATTAAGTACATCAGGTATATAAACTATCCGCTGCTCACGTACAGCTTTCCATACAATTCCGTGATTTTTACAAAGTCTGAATCCGGGATAAAAATTATCATCATCCCATCCTGTAAGTGCAGCAATTTCTAATTCTGTTTCTTTTTCGTGAAATAACAAAACTGCACACCTTGTAAATCCTAAAGTTTTGGATACATCCTGCACGATTTGATTTAGTAATTCTGCTGTATCTAAAATGGAATTAATTTTCTTTATTACTCTCTGCAGCAGCATGAAATCTTTTATTTGAAGTATGTTATTTGGTTGTAAATTTTCAAGTCCGCCATTTTTGTTAATTTTTTTTATTTCACTCTTATCATAATCTTTTTTAAGATATTTATTTATAATCTCTTCATTGCTCATACTAAATTTGCCTCGTTTATTTTAAAAAATATTTCTTGATATCAAATATGGAATAAGTAAATAGACAATTGAATCTCTTATTGCGTAATAGCCGATTACAATTGCAAAAACCTTCCAGCCTCGTTTTTTTAGGAGAGCTTTAAATCCTTCTCTCTTAACAATTAAAATGCTGTCTATTATATAATATTTGTAAAATCTAATCAGGATATTCTTAGCTGATAATCTATCTAAAGCAGCTTCTATTGTTTTCATTCTTTTTTCCTTTTCAACTTAATTTTAACGTATCCCATGCTATTAAAGATCAAATGTATTTTCCCACAAAGTCCCTCTCTTTTTAAGAGAGGGATTGAGGGTGAGTTCCATTATTTAATTTTATTCAACCTCACCAAAGGCAGGTTTAGTTGATTTAGATTTTTTACCGAAAGG
>DASVGS010000493.1:0-6007 GCA_036379435.1 Ignavibacteriaceae bacterium | reverse complement strand
GCTTAAATTGTTCATTCTAAATTCTACATTGTACATTCCTGCAGGTTTTTCTTCATTAACAAGTGTTGCAACTTCATTTCCCAGCACATCATAAACTTTTAACGAAACCATTATGTCACTCTGAGTCTGTCGAAGAGTGACTGAAGGAATCTGGTATTTGATTGTTGTTACCGGATTAAAAGGATTCGGATAATTCTGTTCAAGTATAAATTGCTCTGGCACTTGTGCATCGGGACTCACATCTGTAACACGATCTTCTCTGTCAAAATATACATTCGCACCGGAACTTCCTGCATACGCAAACGCCGCTATCCCGCTGTTTAATTGTGTTACCATTGAACTTTGTACACCCGTTACAGTTATTGCATCATCAGATACTTGTATGCTCGACACCCATGCACCGGATGAATACTCTCTGTATCTTATAGCTCTCGGTAATGCATTTGCTAATCCTGTTCTCGTAAAGGTTGCCTGAAAAACATCATTGTTGGAAGATTTTTTGCAGAATAAATGTATATATTTATTATCACCTGTGCTCGATGACCAGTTGATCGGCTGTGTCCATCCGCTTCCTCCGGTTTTCTTAACTGTTCGCAAATCATACCTGCCGTTATTTAACCAGTCATAAACCATCACAATTGTCTGCTGAGATGTATCCTGTTTTGATGCTATTATTTCTGGAGTATATGTTGTATCAGTTGCACCGTATTCTACAGTCCTTTGATTAAAGAATGCTGTCGGATCACCATAATTGTAATTTGAATTCTCATATAAATTACCTGAGTTCCGTCCGATATAAGCAAGGTACATTGTTCCATTTAAACCGTATGATATATCTGGATCCTCACAACTGCTTATCTCTATTTTATCCTGCCATACTGTAGCATAACTTGAAGGATCGCTTCTCTTATGATACTGTGTGCTCGCACTGTCGTACACTACAAAACATCTGTAATTCCCTGATGGGAATGATCTGTCAACTGCAAAATCAGTACAGCCCGATTCCACAACAACACTGTTTTGATAACCGCCTGTATAGGTATCAAACCTTGTGCAGTATAATCTGCCTGTTGAGTATCTTGAAAACATTAAAACATAAGACGGACCCGTAGATCCCGTAAAGCCGTCAAAATCCAGCAGCTCTACTTGTTGTGCATCTGTCAAAGAAAAATTTGATTTGAATACTGTCCAGTTATCCCCGCCGTCACCCGATCTGTAAATATCAACAGAATTACCCCCGCTGTTTAATGCCGCAAGATAAAGCGTATCACTTCTTGTGTTAACCAAACTAAGATCAATCACTGTACCCGTATGAACAATCAGATCATCACCCCATAATGGCAGCATAGCTCCTGTGCCGCCTTCACCCGGATGCGGTGCATCAGAATTCATCTGATCAGCTTCAGGTGAATTTGTTGATCGATATAACGCAGCCATTGCTGGATCAATATTCTGCCAGGCTTCAATCAACTTTGATCTCAATAAATAATACTGATCCCAGTCCTCATTCTGCTCTGCAGTTTTTATCTGATCCAGTAATGATTGAACAACTGCAGGTATTTCAATCTGTGTACGCGGACCCTCATTGTAATTGGCTTGTCCGTAAGAGGGGAGTGAAAAGCAGATTACCAAAAAAATAACTGTAAAGAATATCGTAAAGTTTTTCATAACGCACCTTTACATTAGTGAAACAATTTATGTTAGTTTCATACAAAATTTTTTTTGATCTATGCTCAGCAGGAAAATTAAAATCGTTGGAATATTTAATACCAAAAATTATCCTGATATCAAATAATGAATACAAAGTGTTAACAAATCGCAATTAACAAAGAATGTTAGCTAAAAGATGATCCTAAAAGTCAAATTCGCCGCGACGGATCTCTGTCACCCTGAGCCTATCGAAGGATCTGTTCTCTACGCTTTCCACACAACAACTAATGACCCAATGACAACCAATGACTTCCTCTTTCCGCTTTGCTAACGCATTGTTTCTCTGTGTTATAATGATTTTTAGAACAGCTTTGGAAAGCTGTTCTACGCAAAACTAAAACAGTTCGGGTGCTCTTTTAAAATGATTAATCATATTACGAATTTGAATAGTAAATCAGTGGTAATAGAAACATCAGTGTATGTCCTCAGGACATCAGCGTTCCATTGGGATTTCACACTTTCCTCTTTGCGCTTCAATCCAGCATCATGCATCCACTCTCCAGAATCATTTTTTATCAAATAATATTTTCTCTTTAAAGTACTCCATCGTGCGGCGCAGTCCCTCAAGCCTGTCAATCTTTGGCTCCCATCCTAAAGTCCGTTTGGCTTTAGATATATCAGGCTGCCTTACCTTGGGATCATCAACAGGCAATGTTTCATAAATTATTTTACTGGTCGATCCCGATATCTTTATTATCTCTTCCGCAATCTGTTTAATCGTTATCTCCTCGGGGTTACCGATGTTAACCGGTTCATTCTCATTGGAAAAAAGTAATTTTAATATGCCGTCTATTTCATCATCAACGTAGATAAAACTCCTGGTCTGGTTTCCATCGCCAAAAACAGTTATCGGTTTATTCTTTAACGCCTGATCAAAAAATGCTGGTATTGCGCGTCCGTCATTCAATCGCATACGTGGACCAAAAGTATTAAATATTCGTACTATCCTTGTACTCACTCCGTGATATCGCTGATAGGCCATTGTTAATGCTTCTGCAAATCTTTTGGCTTCATCATAAACCCCGCGCGGTCCAATTGGATTTACATTGCCCCAGTAATTTTCTTTTTGCGGATGCTCAAGCGGATCGCCGTACACTTCTGAAGTTGATGCAAGCAGGAAACGTGCTTTTTTTTCTTTGGCAAGACCAAGTGCTTTATGCGTACCCATCGAACCGACTTTTAAAGTTTCAATTGGCAGCTGATGATAATCAAGCGGACTTGCAGGTGATGCAAAATGAAGTACATAATCCACTCCGCCCGGTACATGTATAAAATTTGTTATATCGTGTTTAATATATCTGAAGAGGGGATTACCGAACAGGTGCTGTATGTTATCAAGACTGCCGGTTAAAAGGTTATCGATACATATAACCGAAATGTTATTGCTGATTAATTTATCACACAGATGAGATCCTAAAAAACCGGACCCGCCAGTTACCACTGCTGTTTGCATATTACTCCTTAATTTTTACAACAAAAATATATCCATTAAAATTAAAAGAATAATTTAATCGTTAATATTATAAAATTATTCCGCAGCACATTTCTGTTTTCAATTCTCTAATTTCTGATCTCTAATCTCCAAAAAGTGAAATGTCAAATGTCAAAAGTGAAATGAAAAATGTAAAAAGTGAAATTCGCCGCCGCGGATCATTACCTGCCTGCCGGTAGGCAAGATTTACTATTAACTATTCTCTGTTTTCAGATCTCTCTTCTCTAAATTGTCTTGTTATTTCGACGATGAAGGAGGAGCTTGTCTCCCGTAGGGATGGCCTGCCTGGCCGGTAGGCAGGAAATCTTAAAGATCTCTCCTCATTTCAATCGTCGGGATGCCGTTAAAATTGTTAACGATTTACAATCACGTAAAACGTCAAATTCGTTGCAGCGGATTACTAATAACTATTCACTCCACCGTGGCGAATCGAAGGATCTGTTCTCTAATCTCTGTTCTCTACTTACTTCTTTGAAGCATAATAATAATAATACTTGTACTTATAATAAGTACCGTAAGCACTATGTGTATCAAAATTGTTAAGCACAGTTCCGATAAGCGTCGTGTTATCATGCTTAATTAATTGATAAGCCCGGTCCAGCATCTGGTACTCGGTAATTTCGGATGATACCACAAGCACCGCACCATCAACTTTCTTTGATAATATTTCTGCATCCGTAACTGCAATTATCGGCGGTGAATCTAATATTACATAATCATACATCTCTCTTGCAAGCGCAAGAAAAGCATCCATCTGTTTGCTATCCAGCATCTCTGCAGGATTTGGCGGAATTGTACCCGATGAAATAAAACTTAGATTCGGCATCTCACTTTTGTGTGTTATCTCGTCAAGCGTTTTATCTCCAACAAGATAATCAATTAATCCGGGCTCTTTAGGTATATCAAATACTCTGTGCACACGCGGTTTTCTTAAATCGCAATCCACAAGCAGCACTTTTTTATTTGCCTGTGCAAAGCTGCCGGATAAATTTATGGTAACAAAAGTTTTTCCTTCCTGCGGCGCAGGTGATGTAACCACAATTGTTTTCAATGTTTCTTTATCAGGACGCGAAAATTGGATTCTTGTTCTTAATGCTCTAAAAGATTCACTCGTAACAGAATCAGGTTGATTTAATATCATAAAATCAACTTTACTCGATTCCTTTAACAGAAGCTCATCCACCTTGGGCAGCCATGCTAATACATTGATATTTCTTTTCTGAAGGTCTTCCGGAGTTTTAACTGTGTTATCAAAATAATTTTTCAGAAATACATACGCAAAAGATAAACCCGCACCAATTAGCAGTCCCACGATTATTATAAGTGCCCTGTTTGGTTTGGCAGGGGAGTATGGTACACGCGCATCATCAATTATAAGTACATTCCCCGGCTGTGATTGTTCGTTAATTACTGCTTCCTGGTATTTCTCTTCAACAAGCGTATATAATTTTTCAAGTGATTCCCTGTTGCGTTCAAATCTTGCAAGCTCAATGGATGTTTTGGGAAGTTTGTTAAATCTTTCATCATACTTTTTTACTACAAGATTAAGTTCGTTAAGTGTGGTTTTTAATGATCCGTTTTTAATCTCTTCTTCAATAATTTTCTGGCTAAGATTTTTTACTTCTTCGGGACTGCTGGCAAAGATTCCCGCTTTAAGAACTTTAATTTTTTCTTCAAGCTTGCCTTTAAGATCTTTAATTTTATTATCATAATCTTTTAGTTCATTGCTGTAATCTGATTTTGAATCTGACTTTGTCATTGCAAGATCCCTTCGTATCTGCAGCTCTGCTATCTGATCCTGTAAAGCTTTTATATAAGCTTCAGAAGTTGCTGATGCAAGATAATCAGCAAGTTTTGGATCCTGTTTTGATAACTCATCGCGGTATTGCTTTAATATTTCAGTTGAAGCTTCAATCTCAATCTGGGTAGCATTCTTCTGAGCTTCAAATTGTGCAAGCTGTTGTATTAAAGTCTGTGCCTGCTGATCCAGCGCAATTATTCCGCCGCGCTCCTGGTACGATCTTAAAATTTCTTCGGCATCATTAAGCTGTTCTTTTTTCTCCAGCCTCTGATTTGCCAGGAATTCCCTTACAAAAGTTAGTTGATCCCTGCTTATCTCTAAATTATACGCTAAATATTCTTTTGCATACAGGTTAGCAATAAGTGCGGCCTCTTTTGGTGCCTGCGATTCTACAATAATATCTATAATATCAAGTCCGCGTTTCTGTTCAATCTGTACGGCACTGCCAAGCACTCCCGCAATTTCAGGAACAGTTTTGGGTCTGCTGTCCTCTCCAAACTCATCAGTTAAAAGTAAATGGAATGATTTAGGATCATTGCTTTTTAAAAGTGTATCCAGCAGTATTTTACCGATTCTTTCGCGTATGTTATTGCTTTTCAAAATTTCAATTTCATTTGCAATAAACCTGTCATTGCCATAATCACTTATCTCCGGCATAAGAGGGGATTGAAGTATACTGCCGCCCGGTTTTGTAATTTTTAATGCTGTGGATGTTCTGAATATATCTCTCGCAGATATAGCATAAATGATTGATATAATAAGACTGGCTATTAATATTGCAGATACAGGTTTGATGTTGGCACTGAATAATATCAGATAGTCTTTTAACGTACTGCTTTGACTTTCATCAACATCAGTATCATTCAAATTTGGATTGCTCATATATTGATTTCTGAAATTTATTATTTAATAATTTTATTACGCATAAAACCCGGGATGATTAAGCCGGTATAAAATTGTAAGTTACCGCCCATAAAATAATGAGGGTATAAGATATAAGAAAC
>DASVGS010000492.1:0-2374 GCA_036379435.1 Ignavibacteriaceae bacterium | reverse complement strand
ATGGGAATAAAAATGAGTATAATTTTATCATCAGAAAATATTAATAAGTCTTACCAATCCACAAAAAAGAATAAACTCGAAGTGTTGAAATCCATTTCATTTGAGATTGAAGCCAATAAAATTTCTGTTATTGTTGGTGCTTCCGGTGCAGGTAAATCTACACTGCTGCATTTGCTTGGAGGATTGGATAGACCGGACAGTGGAAAAGTATTTTATGAACAAAAAAATATTTTTGATTTTAATAATGATAAACTTGCAAAGTTTAGAAATGAAAATATGGGATTTGTTTTTCAGTTTCATCATTTGCTGCCTGAATTTACAGCAATGGAAAATGTATCTATCCCACAAATGATTAAAGGAATAAGTCTAAAATCCGCTTCGGATAATTCATTAAAACTTCTTGAAATTGTGGGATTAAGAGATCGTGCGGAGCATAAACCTGCAGAACTTTCCGGAGGTGAGCAGCAAAGAGTTGCAGTTGCCCGTGCTCTTGCCAACAATCCAAAAATTATTTTTGCGGATGAACCAACTGGTAACCTTGATTCAGCAAACAGTGAATCAATCCATAAACTGCTTTTTGATTTACGGGATAACTTTAAAAAAACTTTTGTTATCGTAACGCATAATCCGGAATTGATGAAACTTGCGGATGTAATTTTTGAAATTAAAGATGGCGTTATAAGACAGAACAAATAAGTATGAATATGGATATACTTCTTGGTATAGTCATATCTCATTTTTCCTTACCTTAAAGTATGACATAATAAACAGCAAACCCAACATCGTGTCGATAAGTCCAACCACAAGAACAGGAACAACGATTCTGGTTTGTGAAAATAAAATTATCACTGCAATGCCATAGCTAAATTTTTCTACAATTGCGGCCAATATTATCAATTTAAATTTAGCGGGATTTTGGGATATTATTAAAAAAACAATTTGCCATGCAACTGCTACTCCAATAAATCCATAATAATATTCCGGATGATTTATTGCTGGTGGATAGTCTATTCCATTTTTTGTTTCAAGGAAATACTGCGGAATTAATATTAATAAACCGTAAATCCCTGCTATCAAAAAAGTCCATTTCGCAAATTTCATACATTCTCCAAAAAAGATTTAATTTAAGTTTGTAACTAATTATGATCAGGGAAATATTAATTCATAAATTCAATTTTAAGGACCGGTTTTGGCTAAAGAATTTAAGAAAAATAAATTTTACACTTAAACATAAACAAAATATTTTTGGTTATACTTTGCGTGAGAGATAATCAAACAAAAGTCTAACGCCAAATCCGGTCATATATTTTTTAGTGTAACTTCTGGATGAATTATTCATTGCAGGTCCAGCAATATCCAGATGAGCCCATGGTATATTTTTATCAACAAAATGTTCTAAAAATTTAGCAGCTGTAATTGCACCACCCCATCTGCTGCTGCCCAGATTAGCCACATCGGCAAAATCGCTTTTAATTAATTCGTTGTAATCATCCCACATAGGTAAGCGCCACACACGATCAAATGTTGTCATTCCACTTGAATATAGATTTTCAGCCATAGTATCATTCTTTGTAAACATGCCCGCAACAAATTCGCCAAGAGCAACAACACACGCACCGGTTAAAGTAGCAAGATCAATAATTTGATCCGGTTTTAATTGTGAGGCATAATGAAGAGCATCAGCAAGAACAACTCTTCCTTCGGCATCTGTATCTTCAATTTCAATCGTTTTGCCGGATGATGTTTTTATTATATCGCCGGGGCGAATTGATTCACCGGAAACCATATTTTCTGCTGCTGGAATTATCCCGAATAAGCGAACCGGAAGTTTGGTTTTTGAAGCTGCTATTAATGTTCCAACAACCACCGCTGCACCAGACATATCTGCTTTCATTTCACCCATATTTTTTGCGGGTTTAAGAGAAATGCCACCGGTATCAAATGTAATTCCTTTTCCAACAAGAGCAATAGTTTTGATTTTATTTTTTTTGTTCTTTTTTAATTTTACATCTGGCTTGTACTCAAGTACAATAAATCTTGGTTTATTAATACTTCCCTGTCCAATAGCAATCAAACCGCCCATTTTTCTTTTTTGAATTTCATTTTCACCGAACACTGTCGTTTTTATTCCGTGTGATTTTGCATTTGCAACTACCTGCTTTGCAAATATTTCCGGAGTTAAATTATTGCTTGGTTCGTTCTGCAAATCTCTGGTAAGTGCAACAGATGTAATTAATTTTTCTGCAGTGATAACCGCACTTTTTAATTTCTTTTCATTGTCAGAATAAAAGAATACATCAAGTACTTTTTGCTTGTTTTTTTTAGATTTATATTTTTCAAATGAGTAATTACCGAGTAAAATACCTTCTGCAAA
>DASVGS010000491.1:0-2521 GCA_036379435.1 Ignavibacteriaceae bacterium | reverse complement strand
AGTTGTTAAATAAATTACGATGGAAACATGATTTTTAAATTTTATCGTAACAAACAAAAATGGATGGAGGGTAAAAAGCAGTTAAGATATAATGTTTTTATTGGTTAGAAATGGAACTGAAAATTAGACCTATCCGAATCTTATAAATTTCTTAAGGAAGAAAAACTCTATCTCCAACAGAAACAGTACCATTATTTTTACAAATCACATTCATTCCAAACATAACTTTATTATCAATTTTTCTATATAAAGAAAGGGTCTTTAAGGGTTCAGAGTTTCTTTCTGCGGTATTCTGATTAGTGGTTGTGATTACGCATCTTGCACAGGGTTTTACTGCTCTAAAATCAATATTATTAATTTTAAAATCTTTCCAGTCGTCTTCTTCATAAGGTTTGCCACCCGTAAAAACAAAATTTGGTCTAAATCGATTAATTGGTAAAGGTGTTTTTAATCTTGTATTTAAATCATCCAGCGAGGACTGACCAATTATTAAGTAAGGATAAGCATCGGCAAAACTTACAATATGATTATCATTAATATATTTTTTCTCAACGATTCTTTCTTCTTCATCGGGCATATAAACAACAGAACATTTTTTGTTAAGTGCTTTCGTAAACCAGTTATCCAATTCATGGTTTACTTTAACTGCATTGCAGACATCATCCCAAATATTAACAGAAACAATTTCCGTAGAATCAGAAACGAAAGGTAAAATAATCTGGGAACCATCTTTCGAATTAAATACTTTAAATCCGTTTTCTTCGAAGGAAAGTTTTAACAGAGCCATTTCTGGAAAATCACGTTGAGTCATAAACATATTATGTTCATCAACAAGCAAAAAACGCCTATCGTATTTTAATCCGCGTTCTTCTGCAAGTGCTGATGTTACACTTATTCCACCAAGGGACTTAACGGGATAAATATATATTTCAGATAATATAATCTGCCGCATAGCTTATTGAACCACGAGCTTTATGTTTTTACTTTTTATTCTCTCAGACAACCAGTCTTTCATTTTATTTAATTCAGAAGATGATGGACGCCGTTTAAATTTTGCATAAACAAATGCCAGGGTATCTGTTTTTTGTTTTGAAAAATCATTAAAAATATTTTTGCTAATAGTAAACTCAACCAGGTTTTTATTTAATGCTTTCGCTTCGTTGGAAATATCCTGAACGGGGAATGATTCTGATTTTAATCGACTGATTTCACTTTCCAGCAGGCTTATTTTTTTATCTTTATTTTTTATTACCTCTTCGTTTTTTCTGTAGAGATCTTCGATAACACCTATTCTTAGCGAGGACAGATCCTGTTTAATGTTTTCATTAACCCCCTGTTTTATTTTTAACTCTACATTGTTAAGTCCATAATTTTTTAATTTTGTTTGGATGTTGTTAACAATATCACCAGGAATTACTTCGCCCAAAAGAAACACCTCAAGAATATTTTTATTTCCAGAATGTTTAATGTTTTTACTTATAATTTGTGTGTTATCAAAAACCAATTCGTTACTAACAAACTGCTGAATCTTTTTTTCAATTATACTTCTGTTAACAATATTATATGCGATAACTATACTAGGAATTACAGTTATTGCTGCTACTATTAAAATATATCTCCTAACTCTTTTTTCTCTTGCAGGATCCAAAAGCACTTTTTTCTTGAATTTTAAAAATCTAACAATTAGAAAAGATGATAGGCTGATAAACACACTATTAATAAAGTATAAATAAAATGCTCCAAAGAAGAAGGCTAAATTTCCGGTTGCGATACCATAACCCGCGGTACACAATGGGGGCATTAATGCGGTTGCAATAGCAACTCCAGGAATAACATTGCTTATGCTTTTTCGTGTTGCCGCAACAATACCAGCCAAACCGCCAAACAATGCTATCATTACATCCCATATGGTTGGAGTTGTTCTTGCGAGGAGTTCAGATTGTGCATCACTTAGGGGACTTATAAAAAAGTATATTGCAGACGTAATAACTCCTATAATAGTTGCGATAGCAAGATTTTTATACGCCCGCTTTATTAAATCAAGATCATTAATGCCAATGCCCATACCAATGCCCATAATTGGTCCCATCAGAGGAGAGATCAACATAGCACCAATAATAACAGCAGTTGAATTAACATTGAGCCCAATTGACGCGATAAAAATTGCAAAAATCAGCACCCAGAGATTTATCCCTTTAAACTCAACATTTTTTTTAATGCTTTCGATAATTTCTTCTTCATTGGCTTTGTCTTCTTCCAGGTTAAACCTGTCTTTAAGAAATTCTTTTAGGTAGGCAAGCAGCCGTAAGTTTTTATTTACATTCATAAAGATTATAGAGTTTTATTTTTTATTTGATAATATATAATTAAATCAAAATTTTTTTAGTGTAACAACAACAATTTCAGGAGTTGAATTATACCGGACAGGCGCCAGCGACATTCCCAGGCCGCCGCAAACTATAGCCAGCATATTTCCAAAATAAAAGTTACCCTTAATATACTTTGTTTCTATGAGTGTTGG
>DASVGS010000490.1:0-12810 GCA_036379435.1 Ignavibacteriaceae bacterium | reverse complement strand
ATCTGTTACATTACTACTACAATGGCAACTTTAATTTATTATCCGCATATGATAAAACACTTTAAAGAATTTCCTGCGTTGTTTGTTCTTGCAATATTAAATATGCTTGCAATCGCAAACATACCAAGAGAAATTTCTAAGCGAAAAGAATTCCTGGCATTTCTTTCATCCTGTGCTTCTATAGCTGCTCTGCTTTCTTTGTTTGCATTTGGATTATTTCCCAATTTTGTTCTGGCATCAAACAATCCTGAATATAGTTTAAATATTTATAATGCAGCTTCATCACAAAAAACCTTAAATATTATGCTGATAATTGCTTTGATTGGTATTCCGTTTGTTTTGGCTTACACAATAAGTATTTACTGGATATTTAGAGGCAAAGTTAAATTGAATAATATGAGTTATTAAAAATTGTTTTTGGTATATTCAATTAGTTATTACATTTTGTTTAAAGCAGATTAATCATCTGATTAAAGGTTCTGACTCTTTCAGAATTTTCAAAATTAAAATTGATATTGGATATTATATGGAAACACTACTTAGCATATTTATCGGAATTGGCTTAAGTGCTGCGGTTGGTTTCAGAATTTTTATCCCATTCTTAATTGCTTCAATAGCTGCATACTCCGGACAACTCGATTTATCTACAAATTTTAGCTGGATAGGAACACTACCGGCACTAATTGCGTTTAGTGTTGCAACAATTGTAGAGATTGGTGCTTACTACATTCCATGGCTTGATAATCTTTTAGATACTATCGAGCATCCAATGGCAATTGTAGCAGGAATCATTTTAACCGGTTCGGTAATAACAGATTTTTCTCCATTTCTAAAATGGTCGTTTGCAATTATTGCAGGTGGTAGTGTTGCAGGAACAATACAAGCAGCAACTGGTTTTGCCAGATTTAAATCATCTGCAGTTACCGGAGGCGCTGGTAATTCTGTTGTATCAACAGTTGAAGCAGGATCTTCTTTAGGATTGGCACTTATGGCTATATTTGTTCCGGTACTGGCATTGTTAATTGTTATATTAATTATCGGATGGGCTGCTGCTTTATTTTATAAAAAATTTATCAAAAAACATGATTCAAATAAACACCTGATGGAGGAATGATGGACTTTATATGGAAAATAATAATTGGTCTATTGGCCGGTGCATTGGCAAAACTTTTTATGCCGGGAAAAGATCCTGGCGGAATTATAATTACAATTCTTCTTGGAATTGGCGGCTCAATTGTTTTTTCATATCTGGGACAGTTTTTGGGATTTTATAAAGAAGGAGAAACAGCAGGATTTATTGGATCTGTACTTGGTGCAATGATTTTACTTTTCCTTTATAGAGTTTTTATAAAGAAAAAATAATTTACATTTAAATATACTATCAAAGTGAAATTTTTCTCCATGTTCCAATGGCAACTGAGTTTATATTCCAATTGCCAATGGAATAACGAATTAACCTTAGTGTTGGAAACCCTGCGGCAGCAGTCATTCTTCTAACCTGCCTGTTTTTTCCTTCCGTAATTTTTAACTCAATCCAACTTGTCGGAACATTTTTCCTTTGTCTGATTGGTGGAATTCTTTCCCATATGATTGGCTCTTTAATAAATTTCGCTTTTGCTGGTTTAGTCATTCCGTCATTTAACAAAATTCCATGACGTAAATAATTTATTGCATCTTCATTCATCAATCCCTCAACCTGAACCCAATAAGTTTTTTCTAATTTATTTTTTGGATAAGAAATTAAACTTTGTAATTTCCCATCATCTGTTAGAATAACAAGACCCTCACTGTCGTAATCAAGTCTGCCAGCCGCATAAACATTCTTGAATGGAATAAAGTCCGATAGATTTTTTCTACCTGCTTTATCCGTAAACTGACAAAGTACATTGAATGGTTTGTTGAAGAGTATCAACATTGTTTAAAACTGATTGTTAATTAAAATTAAAGATATAAATATTGATTTGTGGTTTTACAAATAACTTCATCATTCGTTATTAACCATTCAATATTCGATAATGACATAAACAAATAATTACTGATAACTGATCCTATAAATGCAATCTGCGTAATCATCAGAAACCAGCATTGAACCATCGGGCAATAATTCGATATCAACTGGTCGACCGGAAACGTTATCACCATTTAACCATCCATCTGCAAATGTTTCGTAACTAACAGCATTGTTTCCATTTAATCTGACTAATGAAATTCTATATCCAATTTTTTGGCTGCGGTTCCAACTTCCGTGTTCAGCTATAAATATTTGATTACGATACTCTGCAGGAAACATTTGTCCTGTATAAAACTCAATTCCTAATGCGGCAACATGCGGCCCAAGTTCCTGGATTGGTTTTGTGTACATTGAAGTATCTGCTTGTGAACCAAATTCAGGATCAAGAATATTTTTTCCATGTAAAAACGGATATCCAAAGTTTGATCCTTTAACGGGTGCACAATTTAATTCATCTGGTGGAATATTATCGCCAAGCATATCTCTGCCATTATCAGTAAACCACAATTCATTTGTTGCCGGATGCCAATCAAATCCAACCGTGTTTCTAACTCCATGAGCAAAAACTTCAAACTCACTTCCATCAGCATTCATCCTTGTAATTGAAGCATAACGTTCGTCATCATCCCTTAAACAAATATTACAGGGAGCGCCAACCGGCACATATAATTTTCCATCCGGTCCAAATTTTATAAATTTCCATCCGTGACTTTTATCGGAAGGAAAATCATCTCTTACAACAGAATATCCTGGATGATTTTTATAATTATTATCTATATCAGAAAATTTTATCACTCTGCTAACTTCTGAGACGTACAGATCTCCATCTTTTATATCAACTCCATTTGGCATATCTAATCCCGAAGCAACTATATATACTTCATCAATTTTATAATCCTTGTTTTTATCAACAAGTGCATAAACATTTCCTGCTGATCTTGTTCCTACGTAAAGCACTCCATTTGAACTGAGTACCATTGATCTGGCGTTTGGAATATCAGAGGCATAAATCTCTATTTTAAAGCCCTCAGGAAGTTTTATGGTTGAAGACTGCGATTCAGTATTATTATTACAGGCTGAAAATAACACAAGGATAAAAATAGCTGTTAAAATATTTTTCATGTTTATCTCCTAAAAATAAAGATCAGGAATTTGGTTCCCATTTATAACCTATATTATAAAGAGTATTTGGAATTGAGATTGGCAATTTACCAACAGGTTCAATTGAACCATTAAGTAAATTTAGTACAGCACGTTGAGAAGCCTGTGAATTACTGAAAGTACAGAAATAATTTTTGGTTTCAGGGAATAATGAAAGGACATACGGATTTTCAAAACTTATAAAGATTATTTTTTTATTAATCTTAATCAGATCATTAATAAATTTAATCTGATTATCAGGTAAAGATTTTGAATCTGAATTATTTCTGATGCTAAAGTATGATGCTATTATAATCAGATCACATTCCCTGGCTGCATCCAAAGTAGATTTATAATTAGGAAGCTTTGAATTGGCAGTTAATGTTAATTTACGGTAGATTGAAAAATCTTCATTGTATATCTCACTGAAATGAGCATCGCTTATATTACTTCTATTGGTAATATTGAGTAATAAAGTCTTATGGAAGGTTAAAGAATTTAATGGCAGCAGTTTATCCTCTAATTTTACTACTGTAACGGAATTTTCAGCAATCGTTTTTGAAAGTTTATAATGTTTCTCCATTCTTATACGTTTTGGAAGAACATTATTGTGGAATTTCTCTTTTTCAAGTTTCAGCCATCTTTTTGCTGATAATATCTTTCTAACACTAACATCCAATCTTGCTTCGGTAATAGTTCCGGCTTTTACTTCATTGTAAATAGCGGTGATTCCTTCTTTTATATTTGCCGGCATAAGCAGAATATCATTGCCTGCTTTAAATGCCTGAACACACGCATCACCGGCTGAATAATAATTGGTTACTGCTTTCATATCTAACGCATCTGTTATTATCAATCCATTATATCCAAGTTGTTCGATTAAAAGTTTTGTAATAATATTGTGTGAAAGTGAAGCCGGTAAATTATTTTTTGTATCAAAAGCGGGAACATTCAAATGTCCTATCATTATCGCCTGAATATTATTTTGAATCAATTCTATAAATGGTTTCAACTCATTATCAAACAAATAATCTTTTGATCCATTTATTACAGGAAGATCATTGTGTGAATCTATTTTTGTGTTGCCATGCCCGGGAAAATGTTTTGCGGTAGCAATAACTCCTGCTTCTTTTGTGCCTTCAAAAAATGATTTGCAAAAATCAGCAACCATATTTTTATCTTCAGAAAATGATCTGAGATTAATTACCGGATTTTCAGGATTATTATTAATATCTGCTACAGGCGCAAAATTAATATTTACACCAAGCATAAGTGCTTCTATTGCCGTAGCTTTCGCTGATTCAAAAGCAAAATCAGGATTAAATGTTGCCCCAATAGCCATGTTATGTGGAAATATGTTGGACGCACTCATTCTCATCCCAATTCCATTTTCAAAATCAGCAGAAACAAGAAGGGGAATGCTGGCATTTTTCTGAAGCTCATTAATCATAATTGCAGTTTCTGCAACGCTGCCCGTTGATACAACTATTCCACCAATTCCATGATCCCTCACAAGCTCCATTGCAGATTTAAATTCTTTTGAGGATTGGTTAAGACTGTTACCAAAAACTGCGGGCATAAAAATCTGAGCACATTTTTCGTACAAAGTCATAGACTCCATAGTTTTTTCTATCCACATTTCATCATCTTCTGTAAGATTAAAAACGTTTGATTTTTCTAAAATAGAATTAGAAGTTTGATCATTATCTCCTTTATCTGCCGTTGATATCGAATTAATGCCTGATTCAGGTAAAAAGAAAAAAAACAAGTGAACCAATATTATACTGGCAAATCCCAAATTAGCTTTGGATGATAAATTACTTTTCATAAGTTTTTTCTAAACACTGTATTATGGTATCGTGTAGTTTAGGACGAACACTTAAAATTTTTGAATTGTTTCTTGTTGGATATACTCTGTTTGTTAAGAACACCACAAATAAATTTCTTTTTGGATCCACCCATATTGATGTTCCTGTAAATCCGGTATGACCGAAAGATTGATTAGAAAAATATTTACCGGCAGAAGAACCGGTATCTGATTTTGTATCCCAGCCAAGAGCCCTGGTACTTTCATTCGAAAATCTTTTTGTAAATAACTCGATAGTCCGCTTATTTATAAACTGTTTGTGCTCATGCATTCCATAATTTACTAGGACAGAAATTAATTTGGATAAATCTTCAGCTGTTGCAAACAATCCTGCGTGACCGGCAACTCCATTTAACATTGCAGAAGTTTCATCGTGAACTTCTCCTTGTAGTGTCTTCATCCTCCAATAATTATCAATCTCTGTTGGCACACAATATTTTTTTAACGAATCAGGTGGATTGTAAAAAGTCATTTGCATTTTTAATGGAATAAAAATCTCATCTCTGCAGAATAAATCCAGACTTTTACCAGTTACTTTTTCTATCACTTTTCCCAGTGTTATAAATCCCAAATCCGAATAAACTGTTTTTTCACCAGGCTTATATTCAAGTTCAGAAGAGTATATCTCTTTTATTACATCATCATATTTTAGATTTCTTCCATAAAATTTTTTCCACGCAGGTAATCCTGAATTATGCAGCAGCAGATTTTTTATAGTAATATTTTCTTTGCCGTGCACCCCAAATTCAGGAATATATTTTATAACCTTATCATCAAGAGTAAAAAGTTTCCTGTCAAAACAAATCATTGCGGCAGTTGTTGTGGCAACCACTTTAGTAAGAGAGGCAAGATCAAACATTGATTTATTTGTTACGCTATCAGAAGTTGAATCATATGTAAAATGCCCATATGCCTTGTTATAGATAGTTTTGCCATTCTTCCAGATCAAAACTGCGGCTCCCGGAAAAGAACTATCTCTGATTGCATTGTCTATTACTAAATCAACATCCTTAAAAATTTGATTGCCTGGTTGTGGATATATTCCGGCAGAAAAAATTCCAATAATTATAAAAATAAGTTTTAAGAAATGTTTAATCATTTTATACTATTTACAAAAGTTTATTTCAATTTAGGAAAAAAGAATTAACAAAAAAATTCGATGAAATGAAAAGCCTATTTTATTATATTTAGACTGAAAAAGATTAAGGTTTGTAATGAGTGAACTTGAAAATTATTTTTCTCAGTTTAGAAAAAATATTATTGGGATTGATGAAACATTTGAATCTCCATACGGCAAAAAAAAAATAATTTATGCCGATTGGATAGCTAGTGGAAGGCTTTACAAACCAATAGAAGAAAAAATCTGCGAGACCTTTGGACCCCTGGTTGGTAATACACACTCAGAATCGAGTGTAACCGGTACCACAATGACGCTTGCATATCACCAGGCTCATCAAATTATTAAAGAACATGTTAATGCCGGTAAAGATGATGTAATTATCACAGCTGGCTCAGGGATGACCACGGTTGTCTGTAAATTTCAAAGACTGCTTGGATTAAAAGTACCTGAACAACTTGTTGATTATCTAAAACTTCCTGAAGAATTGAAACCTGTAGTTTTTATCACTCACATGGAGCATCACTCAAACCAAACAACTTGGCTGGAAACTATTGCTGATGTTGTAGTGATAGATCCTAATGATGAAGGATTGGTTAATATTGAAGATTTTAAGATCAAGTTAGAAAAGTATAAAAATAGAAGACTGAAAATTGGCGCTTTTACTGCTGCATCAAATGTTACAGGTATAGAACCCGATTATTATGAACTTTCAAAATTGATACATCAATATGGCGGATATGCATTTATAGATTTTGCATGTGCTGCCCCATATGTAAAAATTGATATGCACCCTGCAGATCCCGCAGCCAAACTGGATGCAATATTCTTCTCTCCGCATAAATTTTTAGGTGGTCCTGCAACTCCAGGTGTGCTGATTTTTGATTCGAAACTATATCATAACAAAGTTCCTGATTTACCTGGTGGGGGCACAGTAGATTGGACTAATCCGTGGGGACAGCATAAATTTGTTGCTAACATTGAAGCCAGAGAAGATGGGGGAACGCCGGCATTTTTACAAACTATTAAAGCCGCATTATGCATTAAGTTAAAAGACGAAATGAATGTGGAAAAAATTAGAAAGAGGGAAGAGGAATTACTTAAGATTGCTTTTGATAGACTGAAAAAAATTCCAACTCTTCATATACTGGCAGCAAATATTGAAAAGCGGCTGGGTGCTATATCATTTTATGTTGAAAATATTCACTACAATCTTATTGTAACTTTATTAAATGATAGGTTTGGAGTGCAGGTAAGAGGAGGCTGTTCATGTGCCGGTACATACGGACACTATTTATTACACGTGGATCCGAACAGATCAAAGATTATAACAGATAAGATTGACCAGGGAGATCTTTCAGAAAAGCCAGGCTGGGTTCGAATGTCGATCCATCCAACAATGACCGATGAAGAATTGATAACTGCTCTTGATGGAATTTTTCAAATTGTTGAGAACATTGATGAATGGGGCAGAGATTATATTTATGATAAATCAAAAAATGAATTCTTTTTTAAATCCTTTAAGGGGAAAGATTTAGAAAAAATAAAAAAATGGTTTAGTATTAATTCCGATAATGCAGTAGAAGTTAATTGACTTTCATCAAAAAAAGTTTATACTATTTATAGTATTAAAATAAGTTTTCCCAAATTGATGAAGACACACGATTTCCAGTTCAAAACAATCTAAAATGGAAGGAGAGTGTTATTATGTTAGTAACAGGCGCATATGAAAAGTGTAAGCAGTATATTAATCTTCATTCCTCCGTCTCAGAAAATAGAAAAGAAATATTTCCCTGCGTAACTATTTCCCGCTTAACAGGCTCAGGATCTTACGAAGTTTCAAAAAATCTTATCGAAATACTTCAGAAGAAAACTAAGGAATCAGAAAACCCCTGGACATATTTTAATAAGGAATTAATCACTAAAGTAATTGAAGACTTTAAACTCCCCAAAGTTTTCAAAAAATATATTGTGGAAGAAAAGTACAATCACATTAGTGATGCTGTCAGCGAACTGCTTGGAGTAAAGCCATCTGAATGGACCATACTTCATAAAACAACCGAGATTATACTTCAACTGGCACGTTACGGTAAAACTATTATCGTTGGAAGAGGAAGTACTGTAATTACAGCAAAATTGCCAAACTGCTTTCATGTAAGATTGGTAGCTCCAATCGAGACCAGAATAAAGCATGTGCAAAATGCTTACAACTTTACAAAAAAAGAAGCAGTAGATTATATAAGACAGGAGGATGAGCGAAGGAAGAAATATCTTAAATCACATTTTTTCCGGAAAGCTGATGATCCTACATTATATCATCTTACAATAAATACAGGCTTACTTACTTATGAAGAGAGTGCAATGGCAATTGCTGAAGCCCTGATAAAAAGATTTCCCAAAAGCTTTGCTAAGTGATGAAAGAAATTAATTAGAAAAATGAAATTACCGATGAATTAAATTGATCAGGTTTTTCATATTGTAAGAAGTGTCCGCATTCATTTAGTAGAATTAATTTACTGTTTTTAATTTTTGATGAGCCAAGAATTGCAACTTCTTCTGTTGTGTTTTGATGTATAGATCTATTGGGAATTAATAAATCTTCTTTACCAAAAAATATTAAAGTTGGAATAGTTATTAATGCTAAATGATCGAAAACGGGTTCATTTAATAAACCCAATAATGAATTTGAAACAACAGTACAGTGCGCATAAAAATCTTCATCATCTTTAATCGTTATTCTATCAGCAATCATTTCTTCAGCTTCATCAGGCATATTAAAAAAATTAGAATTATAATTTAATCTTATCTGATTGTTTGAAGTTTTGAAAATTAAATCCGGGGAAATAATCATTTTAATTATTTCACTTTCATCTGCATTAAAATATTCAAAACCAGCCGGAGCAACTAAAATAAGTTTAGTGATTTGAGCAGGGTATTTTATTACATAAGCCGAAACAATCTGCCCGCCCATTGAGTGACCGACAAGCGAGACATTTTGCAAATTAAGTTTTTTTATAAACTCATTAATTATCTCAACATAAAAACTAACTCTACCTGAGTGAATTTGTTTGCTTGATTTACCATAACCAGGTAAATCTAAGGCTATACATCTAAAATGATTTTTTAATTCTGGAATGTTTCTATCCCAGGCTTTTAAGTAACTGCCAAGTCCATGAATAAATAGTAAGACATCTTTTGAATCACCTTCGTCGGTATAGGCAATTTTAAAGGAATTAACTTCTACAAACTTTGCAGGAGATGAATATTTGATTTGATTAAATTGAGTGCTCATCCGGTTAAAATTGTGTAACCGAAAACCCGGGCTTACGGTTACACACAAAATATTTATTTCAAAAAATCTAAAACTATCTGATTAAACTCATCAGCTTTTTCAATTTGTATCATATGACCTGCATTATCAATTTCAACTAATCTTGATTCTTTAATATTCTTAATTCCTTTTTCAAATACTTCAGATGTAAAACCGGGATTGAGATAAGGATTAGGAATTAGTCCGTCATATTTTCCATAAACAACAAGTGTCGGAGTTTTTATCAGGTTTAGTTTATCAAATGTTGGTTCATCAAGCATTGCATTTACGCATCTAACAACTGTATATGCAAACTCATCAAAATCTGCTGCTTTTCTCATTCTTACTCTTTCTTCTACCATCCATTCCCATTTATCATCCCAGTCGTAAAAATTCATAGTAAGATTTCTTCTTATACCTTCTTCGGTTGTTGATTTAACACCTTTCATTGTCATCACACTTCTAAGCCAATCACCTTCACCCTGCTGAAACTCTTCAAAGCCGGCAGGAGATGCAAGAATTAATTTGCTAAGTAGTGCGGGATATTTAATTGCTAATTTGATACCGATTTGTCCGCCCATTGAATGACCAACATAAACGACATTCTTAAGTTTCAATTCATCTATCAGTCTCTTAATCTGATCGGCATAAAAAGACATTGAATAGCTGTAATTACCTTTTTGTGATTTACCATATCCCGGCAGATCAACTGCTATTACTCGATATTTTTTTGAAAGCTCAGGAATGTTATATCTCCAGAATCCGGCATTGCTTGCAAGCCCATGTACAAGAATTATGGTTTGATCTCCACTTCCTTGATCAATGTAAGCAATTTTGGGATTATCTAATACAGTTTTTGTTTGATATCCATAATCTATTTCAGAAAATTGTAAAGCGGGTTTATCCCAATATAAAAATCCAGAACATCCCGCTAAAAAAAATGATGTAAGTACAGTAAATATGTATAATTGATTTTTCATGCTGCATCTCCTTAAAACATAAGCCAGCTTAGAGTTGTAAAAAACACCCATGGATCTTTTGGGCGCGTATTTGAATATGTGGCAGAAGGTGCATCAAAAAAATCACCGAGTGCAGCATAGCCAGCACTTATTCCAAGAGTTAAAAATACTTTTAAATTATATTTAAACTCCACGTTCACTTCAGTACCCATATATGAACCACCACCAGCAAGCTTTACATTAGAAAGAGCCGATGCAAATCCAATTTTTCCACTAAACTTATTTGGAATAAAATCTTTGTAAAGATTAAGGAATGCTGCGGATACTCCAAGACCCATATTCGAAATGTCATGGACAACTGAATAATACCTGTTCACAACTTGTGCATCAGGAAAAAGCAATAAAGCCCGGTGAGCACTGTAAATTCCAACAGGGGATCCGTAAACATTTCCGGTTATTACGCTATTTACTGTTCCATCACTTACTCCATTTTCATCACCAGTGGTATACAATGCTTCCAATGTAATTTTATCAGATGCAGTCAATCCATATTTATAACTAATACTTGCATTTGCTGCTACTCCAAAAAGATTTGCAGCTTTACCTGTTACCACACCTACAGTATCAATAATTCCAACATTAGCAATCAAAAAAGCATCTGCCCAAAATCTGCCAGCAAGAAAATCCCGGTTATAAGCTGTGTATCCACCGATCCAGCCGATATTAGCTTCGTACTTTTGATTTGTCCCAGCAAATCTGAGTCTGGTGGCACCATTATAATCTGCAAGTGCACTTGCTAATCCCTGTCCAAGAACAGAAATTCCACCAGCATTTTTACCTTTATCCCAAACATACCAAAGGCTTCCGCCAACTTCTAAAAGTGGCTGAATGCGTGAACTTAAATCAAGCATCCACAGAGTGACATCATCGTTCTTGCTAATTTCGTTCTCCCAGAGTTGAAAGTAACTAAATCTTCCTTTTGTAACTGAAGAAAGATCTGCAAAGGTGCTAACGCCAACTGCCTGTGTACCCCAAAAGGAAAGTTTGTATGCACTGGTTTGAGCAGTTTGTAATGTATTAACATTTGGATCGCGAACATTATCAAATAAACGCTGCATACCAACCACTACGTTCCAGTCTGCATCCTCTGGTTTGATTTCAACATTTGCCAGTAAAGTTTGTAAATTAATTTGCCCGCCATTTATTGCACCGCCTCTGTTGTTTCCAACACCATACGCTTGATCACCCCAGGTGTAATCTATTTTGAACAATCCTCTGAAAGTAGCGTAACCATCTAAGATAGATGGTTTGTAAATAAACATTGGAACAAATCTTTGTTCAGCATAAACAGAAGTTTGTGGGACAGTATTTGTTGAGTTTGGTCCAAATAATCTTCCGATAACTTGTCCCTGAAGTATATCGTTAGTTGGTGTAACGTTTGAACTGGTTCCCCTTGTAAACGAATAACCGATGAACTGGAATTCTTTTTGGGCAGGATCTTTTAATCTTATATCATCCTGTGCAAAAAGATTACCAATAAATAAAAAAACTATAACTATAGTAGCTAAAATCGATCTCATTGGTTAACCTCCAATGATTATTGTTAAAATAAGAACGGCGGATTAACCGCCGTTCATTTAAAGATAATTATTGATAAATAAATTTTTGAATCCAGGTAGCTCCTAATGCAGTACCATTGTATTTAGTGCTTCCAAATCCTTCTACCGCGGTTGGAGCAGTAAAACCAGGAATTGCTGGTGTAGTTTGAACAACTTCGTAAGTAAGATCTTTTGTTGTAACTCTGTAGATACCCGTTGAAGTTACTGAGGTTGGTACTGTCTGATTTAATGTAATATTTCTTATAGTTGTATTAGCATTAGCTGAGGTAGTAAATGTTCCGGAATATGTTACATCAGTGTTAAAACTATCAGTAGCTACAACAGTATACGTGCTGTTTGAATTAAAAGTTGCAACAATTTTTTTTGTTTTTAATGTTAAAACTAATCCGGGTGCAACATTTGTTCCTTCCGATACCCATGAATCCACAATCAATTCCGTTGTAGGATTTGCAGGAACAAATCCCTGAATATATGTAACACCTAATGGAGTGCCTAAGTATTTTGTACTTCCAAATCCTTCAGAAGCTACAGGTGGCGTAAAACCATTGATTGCTGGACTAGTTTGGATAACTTCATATCTCATCATTCCTTTTGAGTCAACTTCATAAATACCTTCTGAGGTAACTGAAGTTGGAACAGTTTGATTTAAAGTAATAGAACGTATGCTTGTACCAGTATTTTCAGATACTGAATAAGTTCCGGAGTATGTAACTTCTGCTCCTACGCTGTCTTTTGCAATAACAGTATAAGTGTTATTTGAGTTAAAGGTCGCTGTAATTTTAACTGT
>DASVGS010000489.1:0-3489 GCA_036379435.1 Ignavibacteriaceae bacterium | reverse complement strand
AGACCCGGTGGCCCGGTTAATAAAACATGATCCAAGGAATCTTTTCTTTTTTTTGCAGCCGAAACAAATATATTTAAATTTTCGGTTATACGTTTCTGACCGGAAAAATCATTAATGAACCGGGGTCTTAAAGATTGGTCTATTTGCCTATCTTCTTCAGTTGATACGGGATTTGTTGTACTGGATTTTCTCATCTTTAAGTAACAAGTTGTTTATTTCTGAATTTAAATTTACTCAATAATATTACCATTATTGTCATCAAGGTTAACATTAGCACGGCAAAGAAAACAGTTTCAGCAACTTCTAACGAACTGCCAAATAGAAGTACTAACCCAGGGTTCCATGCACTTCCGTAAAGGAATATTAAATGAACGATGTAGATAAGAAGCGTGTTCCTACCAAACAGAATAATTATTTTAGGTATTGATTCAATCTTTTGAGATATATAGGAAACGACAGAATTTAACATCAAAACAAAACCCAGTCTAAAAATAATCGTTTCTAAATTATAAGATGATTCAACCGGATAATATCCAAAATATTTTTTTGAAATAAGAAGCGATGCTTCTGAGATAAAAATTAAAGTTGCACCAAACAAGGCAAGATTAAAACTGAATTTATTTGTTTTAAATACCATTGGATTTTTAGCAAGGTAACTGCCTAACACACCACCAAAAACCACATAGCCTACCCAGGGGAATAACGGGAATAATGATCCGGTTCCGGTATAAAAATAACCTGCTATAGGCTGCGGAAAATATTCCAGCCAATTTATTCTGGAAAAAAAAGGAGTTGCAATAAAAAAGATTAAAGTAAAAAAGATAAACACAGTAGTATCACTTAATTTTAATTTCTCGGCAATAAATGCACAAATAAGAACAAACAACAATCCAAATCCAATTAATTGCAAAACATCAACAGCAAAAAATATATCCCATTGTTGAGTTGTAACATTAGAAAAATCTATTACTTTGTATGTGGGATATCTAAGGATGTAACCGATACTAACTAAAAGTAAAAACCTGATAAAGCCTTTTTTAACTCTTGGATTATTTTCAAATGGTTCATCAACAAGCCGGAACAGATACGTAAAGACAGTACCTGCACTGAACATAAAAATCGGGGCCGTCATTCCCCTCATAAAATTCCATAAAAAGTAAACAGGAAATTGTTCAGAACGGAATGCCGGAGCAAGCAATGCATCCACAGTATGCCCTTGCACCATTTGAATTACTGCAAATGCACGCATCAGATCAATAAATATTATTCGATGTTTTTTTTCGGTTCGAACCATTGTGAAGGTATATTATCTTATCAGCTAAAATAACCAAATGATCCGTAAACAAAAAAGCTCCGGTTTATAATTAACCGGAGCTGAAAAAATAGATCTGTACACTAATTATTTTACAATAATTTATTTTTTGTCATCATCTACTACTTCGTACGAAGCATCCTGAACATCACCTTTCTCATCATTTGGTTTGTTTGCAGTCTGCTGCTCAGAAGCAGGTTGACCTTGCGGACCAGTTTGTGAATACAACTGTGATGCTACTTCATTCCAGACTTTACTTAAAGAATCTGACGCAGATTTGATTTGTTCTGAATTATTTGTGGCTAAGGCATCTTCGACCTTTTTAATTTCAGATTCTAATCTTGATTTTATATCAGGTGAAATTTTATCCTTTAATTCGTCTATCTGTTTTTTAGTTTGAAATACTAAGCTGTCAGCTTGATTTCTAATTTCAACAGATTCTTTTTTAAGTTTATCTTCTGCAGCATGTTCTTTAGCAGCATTTTTCATCTTCTCAATTTCACTCTTATCCAAACCACTTGAAGAAGTAATTCTGATACTCTGCTCTTTACCTGTTGCTTTATCTTTTGCCGCAACATGTAAAATACCGTTTGCATCTATATCAAATGTTACTTCTATCTGCGGCATTCCTCTTGGTGCAGGCGGAATACCATCAAGATGAAATCTGCCCAGGGTTCTGTTATCAGCTGCCATCGGTCTTTCACCTTGTAGAATATGAATTTCAACTGAAGGTTGATTATCAGCAGCAGTTGAAAATACTTCACTTTTCTTTGTCGGGATAGTTGTATTTGATTCAATTAAACGTGTCATCACGCCACCAAGTGTCTCGATTCCAAGTGCTAACGGAGTAACATCTAAAAGCAGAACATCTTTAACATCACCGGCTAATACACCGCCTTGAATAGCAGCACCAATTGCAACCACTTCATCAGGATTAACACCTTTATGCGGTTCACGTTGAAAAAGATCTTTAACTAATTGTTGAACCATCGGGATTCTTGTAGATCCGCCAACGAGAATAACTTCATCAATATCTTTGGGTGTTACACCAGCATCTTTCATTGCCTGCTCACAAGGTATCTTTGTGTTCTTTACCAGATCATCAATTAATTGTTCAAACTTAGCTCTTGTTAAATTTATATTTAAATGTTTAGGTCCATCCTGTGTAGCTGTTATAAATGGCAGATTAACATCTGTAGATTGAGAAGTTGATAATTCAATTTTAGCTTTTTCTGCAGCTTCTTTTAATCGCTGAAGTGCCATAGCATCTTTACGAAGATCTATACCCTCCTGTTTTTTAAATTCATCTGCCAGATAATCTATTAATCTCTGATCAAAATCATCTCCACCAAGATGTGTATCTCCATTTGTGGATTTAACTTCGAACACGCCATCACCCAAAGCCAATATGGAAATATCAAAAGTTCCACCGCCTAAATCATACACCGCAACAGTATGATCACTTGTTTTTTTATCCAGCCCGTAAGCCAAAGCTGCAGCAGTTGGCTCGTTAATTATTCTTCTAACCACCAAACCGGCAATTTCACCGGCATCCTTAGTTGCTTGTCTTTGTGCATCATTAAAATATGCGGGAACAGTTATAACGGCTTCGGTTACTTCCTGTCCTAAATAATCTTCTGCAGTCTTTTTCATTTTTTGCAGAACCATCGCACTAATTTCAGGCGGAGAGTACATTCTATCTCCAATTTTAACACGTGCGCTATTATTATCTCCTGCTACAACTTCATAAGGTATTTCAGTTTTCTCTTTTGCAACTTCATTGATCAGTCTACCCATAAATCTCTTTATTGAAAAGATTGTATTTCTTGGATTTGTGATTGCTTGTCGTTTTGCTGGTTGTCCAACTAATCTTTCACCTGATTTTGCAAATGCCACTACTGAGGGAGTTGTTCTTCCACCCTCAGAATTTGGTATAACAACCGGATCATTGCCTTCCATAACAGCAACGCACGAATTGGTTGTACCCAAATCTATTCCTATTATTTTGCCCATTATTATCTCCTTAAATTATATTTTTATTCTTATTTAATTATTTTAATTACTTTTAGTTTGCAACCATAGTGCCAGTAGAATCATTTTCTATAAACCATTGTAATTAAATAGGTTAACTAATAATCTATTTTATTATGAAAATTATTGTAAATAATTGTGTGCCA
>DASVGS010000488.1:0-4211 GCA_036379435.1 Ignavibacteriaceae bacterium | reverse complement strand
ATAGTAATATTAAAATCAATCCGTCCCGATCCCTGCTCGGGATCGGAATGTTTTTCTTAAACTCAAATATTTAAAGAAGCTGAAACAAGTTCAGCTTGATAACTCAATATTCATAAATTATTTAATATTAGCCAGAATCCCCTTAATTCTGTCCTTTTGATTATCGGGAGCCATACTTAAAGCTTTTTCATAAAGTTGCTTAGCTTTGGTTTTATCACCTTTAGTTAATTGTCCTTCAGCTAAACTATCCCAAACATTCCAGGAATCCGGATGATCAATAGTATTTTTTTCAAAAACTTTTAGCGCTTCATCAGTTTTTCCAATACCCATCAATTGATATCCAAGCGCATTAACCTGAGCTTCATCTACTCCAGGCAATGAGAAAGCTTCCTTTTTAATATTTTTAGCTTCATCCAGTTTGCCGGTACTTTCAAGTATAAGAGATTTAGTCATCAGGTTTGTTAGATTTTTATTTAGACCTATAGATTTGTCAACCCAGTTTAATGCTTTCTGTAAATCGTAATTATTTGTCAATGAATAAAGAGCAATTTGATTCCATCCCTGCCAAAAAAATCCCGGTATTCCAGTAAGCTCCTTTTGCATACTTTCAATAACAGTTTTGTTTAAATCAACATCTATCTTAATTGGGATTGAAAGTTTTTCCCATTTTAAATTTAGCGTAGCTGAGTTTGTACTTAGTTTATCAAACGAATACGATAGCCACTCCTGAAAATCACTTTGCATCGGTGTAGCTGAAAATCTCAGTGCGTCATTAGCCTGATCATAAAAGAAGCTGCCCCACGCAGCATTGTCTTTACTTAAAATTATTGTCCAGGAATTTTTTTCAGGGATCATATGCAAGCCATATGTTCCCGCAGCAACTTTATTATTTTCGATCATTACATCTGTAGAAAAAGAAATTGTTGTGTTTTCGTTAGCACCTGCGCGCCAAACCTGATTAAAAGGTACCAATCCACCCCAAACAACCCGATTGTTAACGGCAGGACGGTGATAAGTTACAGTAATATCCGTAAGTCCAACTCTTTGTGAAACTGAAGCTAATTGACTTGCTTGAGGAGTTGTTAAATTCTGTTGGGCTAATATTGTTATTGTGGATGCTAAAATAATTATAGCAAACAAACTGAAAAGTTTTACCATGGTATGCCTCTCTATTTTGTTAAACGAACGGCAGAAAATAAAACAATAATTTTTGAAAAATATTTATTAATGATGAATGGCTGCAAATCACCATCAGCCGGTAAAATTTGGATTTATTGTTCCAATATCCTTTTCAAATTAATTTCGTTAACAGTTAATAAACCTACTGGTGCTAATCTTTTAGTAAGTTCCTTCCAGTTTGGATCAATTAAAAATATTTCTTTAAACATTGATAATGATTTTTCAACCTCACCTGTATTAGCAAGTGATACAGCTGTCCAGTATTTCATTTCAAGATTATCCGGAAACATTTTCATTGCTGCATTATATTCATCCATTGCAAGATTCATATCTCCCTTTTCAGTAGCAAGATCTCCTTTATTCATATGCTCGTATGCACGATAAACTTTTAACAATCTTTTGATCTCAAAAATTGGATCCGGATTATCTTCTACTCTTAAATCGATTAATCTGTCTTCCCAAAGATTACCTGATTCATTTCCTTTAACAACAAGTAAGCAGGCAGATTGTTTACCGCGAATATCTCCGCCCTCACTCTGTGCAGCTTCCAATGCTGCAATTAATCTCTCCGCTAATGGTCCGGTTGAATTTTCAAATGCTTTAGACATTGCACTCCACACAGTATTATTCAACATCATATTAGCTTGCACAGAATAACCATCGCCAATAATATGTCCGGCCTCTGAAATACATTTTGATCCGGTATAAGCAGCTGAATTTCCTTTCGAATCAACAATTGCCAGTTGTCTCACATCTCTTCCATCATCTGAAGCGATCAACATATCAACCACTTCTTTAGCAGTCATACCTTTCTTTAGCAAGTCAAGTCCACGTTGCCCAAAAGATGGATTAACAAAAGATTGTGTTGCAACAACACCTACTCCTGCTTCTCCCCAGGCTACTAATGAACCAACAGAAAACCAGTGTGATTGCACTGCAACCCCCATTTCACCAGTCTTTGAATCGCGAGCGACAATTGAAAATGTGTGAGCTAATGGTTCAGATCCATAAAATGTTTGTGCTAATACTTCAGTAGAAACAAAGGCACAATAACAATAGAACAGTATGGTTATCATTTTCATAATAATACCTTTTCAACTGTAAATCAAAAGTCATCCTTCGACAAGCTCAGGATGACACAGAATTTAACAAAAACTCATGCCACACTGAGCCTGTCGAAGTGTGACAGATCAAAACTACAAATTTTTATAGTTACTTAATTACATTAAACATAACGCTGCTTGGATGTTCCTTACTATGATAAATTTTAATGTTTGCCTTCACAAATTTATCCTTATCAGCACTATAAATATCACAAAATGTATTTGGATTTACATCAAAAAATGGAAAATATGATGACGAAACCTGAATCATAATTCTATGTCCTGCTCTAAAAGTATGAAACGCATCATTTAGATTTATTTTTACTTCTGTCACTTTATTTGGTTCAAATGGTTCCGGATTTTCATAACTGTTTCTGAACTTTCCTCGCATAATTTCTGTTCTAACCAATCTTTCATATCCACCCATTTCAACATTTGCAGGATTTGGATCCGGATCAGGTTCATTATCGGGATAAACATCAATTACTTTTACAACAAAGTCTGCATCAGTTCCTGTTGTTGAAACAAAAAGATCAGCAGTAATTGGTCCGGCTATTGTAACATTTTCTTTTAAAATATCTGATTCAAAAGTTAAAACATCTGGGCGGGTGGAAACGTATCTTTGATCTTCAATTAAATGAACAGGATTATAAAACTGTTTTGAATCCTGAAACTTTGCAGTATAAGGAACAGGATTCCATGGATCATTTAAGTATTCTGAAAATGAGTTAAATGATGTTGAGATGTTTTGATTAAGTTTTTCTTCACTCTGTAAATAATATTTTGTTTCAACTGCTTCCTTTGGCGGCCAGTTTGGATAATTGCTCCAACTATTATTTCCTGTATCAAAGACATAAGTATCATTTAATTTTAAGTCTCCTTCACCTTTTAAATAATACTTAAAGAAAGGGAGTAAAATTTCTTTTCGATAATAATCAGCAGTGTTACCGCCAAAATAAAAGTCACCAAGTGAATCACCCTTTGCCCAGATCCACGAACCGTGAGTCCAGGGACCCATAACTAATCTTGTATTATTTGGTTTATCATTTTGTTCAATTGTCTTATAAATGTGCAATGGACCATACATGTCTTCGGCATCGTACCATCCGCCAACAAGAAGTATTGCCGGTTTAATATTTTTAAGATGCTGCAAATTACTTCTTGATTTCCAGTAATAATCATAAGTTCCGTGCGCCATCATCGTATCCCAAAACGGAATTTCATTTTTTAAAATATTTTGGTTTAAAAGTTTTATCGGAGTATGATTTAAGAAAAAATTATAAGCATCGGGAGAATCATATTCAGCAGCAGGCGGATATTTAGTTGAAGGCTCAAGTCTGGGTTTACCAAATCCTTTAAAGAAATTAAAGGACATCAAAACAGAAAAAGCTCCGTTATGATGCATATCATCTCCAATAAACCAATCAGAAATTGGTGCTTGGGGAGAGGCACAAACAAGATTTGGATGAGCATCAATTGTTCCCATTAAAGCATAGAAGCCGGGATAAGAGCTGCCCCACAATCCAACTTTTTTATTATTGTTCTCAATGTTGTTTATCAACCATTCAATTGTATCGTAAGTATCACTGCTTTCATCAACTTGATTCTTACCAGTTTTATTTGGAATGTAAGCACGCATATTATCAAATGTACCTTCAGACATATATCTTCCGCGTACATCCTGAAAAACAAAAATAAATTCTTCCTGCACAAAATCTTTTGAAGCACCAAGAAATCCCGCAAACTTATCTTCGCCATAAGGACCAGATGAATAAGGAGTTCTTATCATCAAGATTGGATATTCTTTTGATTTATCTTTGGGTGAGTAAACTGCAGTAAAGAGTTTTACACCATCACGCATTTCAATCATATATTCCTTTTTATCATAATTATCTCTAACATAAGATTGTTGGGATTGTGTGCAATGAT
>DASVGS010000487.1:0-2470 GCA_036379435.1 Ignavibacteriaceae bacterium | reverse complement strand
CCAATGGCCTGTGAATATTAGAAATACAATCAGGTATTTCATTTTCATCATACGGTAGTAATTCTATTTAGTTACTTCGACTATAACGGAATTTAAAATTTAATCTGTTGTACTTCTAAATAGTTTTTTCCACCTTTGGCATCCGCCCTTTTCAGGTTCGGACAGGTTGCCCAAAGGTGTAACCGAAGCTAGGCCCTCGGACAAAAAGCTGAAAAACTACGATTTGGATTTACCACGCCGCTTAGGTTTTTGTCGATGGGATTTAACGCTAAAATTCACACTATATGACAAAAACTGCAGCGGCTTCCTGCGCCCTTGCTTACGCAGGGCCGCCCCCGCGCGCAAATCCTGCATCTTGTTTTTCTACGCTTTTTCTCCGGGAGGGCCTTCACCGGGTTGCACCGCGCATTTATAAAATTTAAATTTAATACCCATTTAAAATTAGTATCCTCAATTGTTAAATGCTTCTGTAATTCTAAAATATATATTAAAGAATCGCACTTTTTTTTCTTTTTTACGGTTGTAATAAATTTACTAAAACTTCGCAATAGGACGGATTGGCCTCTATGCGTTGGAGGCCCTAAGTGAAGGTTGCAGCGGCTAAATGCCAAGGAAGCTTCGACCGGTAGGGAGAAGATCACCGCAGGCATTCCGCTGCAAGCAAGCGTGGGACTTCAAAGCATAGCAAGCCTTGATCTTTTTGGTTACTCGTATGTTTGAATTTGATTTAGTTTCTTTGAAGAAATGGCTACAGGAATAGGAGAAATATTTTGGTTAAGGTAGTCTAAATGATATACCGTAAAAAGTTATATTCCCTACTCCTGCAGCTTCTTCAAATCTGAACAGTACTTAGGAAACAGAGTTTCTGTATTCCGGATTAAACGAGTAAAGATGATAAAGAAGCTATTGCCAGTTAAATCAATAAAGAATATGAAAACACAAAAACAATGTATTGGTATTGATGTATCTAAGGATTCTTTAGAATGCTGTATTGGCAGTTTTGATGAAGAACAAAATGAGAGCTTTAGTAAAACAAAATCCTTTAAAAACACCCAGGAAGGATTTGAGCAAATGTTTCAATGGGTAAATGATTCGCGCCTTTGCAGGAACGTTGTTTTCACCATGGAAGCTACCGGGGTTTATTATGAAAATTTGGCTTATTGGCTTTTTGGCAGAGGGGAACAGATCTGTGTTCTTTTGCCAGGTAAGATTAAGCATTTTACAAAAAGCCACAATGTAAAAACTAAAACGGACTCTGTAGATGCAAAAATTTTAAGCAGAATTGGACTTGAGAGAAAGATGCCATTATGGACGGTGCCAACCAAAATGATGAGAGACATAAAGTTTCTATGCCGTGAACTTAGAGAGGTCAAGGAAAAAATTGTGCATTCAAAAAATCAATTACATGCTAAAAACCATAGTTATGATTGTCCTCAAGCAGTAATACAAAGACTATCACGGCAAATAAGTCTACTGGAGGGCCAATTGCTTGAAATTGAGGCTGAGTTGCGTGTTGCAGCCATGGCAGACCGTGCATTTTATGACAAGGTACTCAAATTGCAGACTATTCCAGGGCTGAGTTTTATTACAATTATTTGCATACTTGCTGAAACAAATGCCTTTGCCCTTGTATTGAATGCAAAACAATTGGCAAGCTACGCCGGTTTGGATGTGCAATTGAATCAATCAGGAAGCAAGTCCGGAAAAACAAAAATTTCTAAAAAGGGAAATAGCTTTATAAGAAATGCTCTTTATATGCCTGCATTGAGTGCTAGCAGGTATAATCCATTGATGAAAAGTTTTTACAACAGAGTTTCTGAAAACAAACCATCTAAAAAAATAGCAATAACAGCAATAGCGAGAAAGTTGTTGATTCTAATGTATGTAATGTGGAAGAATAATACCGAATTTAATGTAAACTATAATGAGGTAGGCAGACCAAAAGATCTGCCTACGCAGGATGAAGTTCACATTGACGAATCAAATGAAATTCTCCTTAGTTCAGCACAAATTTCGTGATTTTTTCCCAAAATAGTTTGGATTTTATCACAGTACCTTTTTGCATCAAGGCAAAAAGTGACGCCAAAAAAAAATATTTTTTACACCAATTTTTGAATATAATAAATTTAATTTAAATCGTTTCCCGACTTAAATCAATAAAATATTTTTGTTTGGGAATTGCCCAAAAAGAATCCTTTTTTAACTCTGCAAGAAACAACTGATCGCTGTTTCCCTCTCCAAAATGCTGCATCGTATCTGTTTGTACTCCATCGGAATTGCTTATGGCATCCAAAATTTCCTGTTTTCCATAACCCGTGTGCACAATGCTTTTAAAATGACTTCGGTTGTTTTGTCTGCTTCCGATATTGATGGTTGGAATTCCATAATAAGGTGCCTCACGAATACCAGCGCTACTGTTGCCAACCATGCATTCTGCGTTCTTCAGCAATACCAGAAAATATTCAAATCT
>DASVGS010000486.1:0-3651 GCA_036379435.1 Ignavibacteriaceae bacterium | reverse complement strand
AGAAGGACAACTTGCGGGTCTTCCCAAACCGGTAGGGACCAAAAATAAAGTTCTTGTTGTTGAAGATGATTATGCAACATCAAAATTGTTAAGTAATTATTTATCAAAATGGGGTTACGAACCTACAATTGTAAATTCTGCTCAACAAGCGATGAAGATAATTGAGAATCAGCAGTTTCTATCTATAATAATGGATATCATTCTGCCCGATGCAAATGGATTTGAACTTTTAAAACAATTCAGAGAAAATCCGATTACCAAACATACGCCTGTTATAGTTTGTTCAGTTGAAGCAGAACAGCAAAAAGCTTTTATGATGGGAGCGGTTGAATATTTTGTAAAACCAATTAATTACAAATATCTTGTTGAGGTGTTAACCAGTTATAAACTGAAAAAGGATTCAAACATACTTATAGTTGATGACGATATTCCAACAGTTAACCTTATAAAAGAGGCGGTTGAACAAGCAGGATTCAATGCAATTGCAGAACATCAATCTTCAAAAGTTATGGGAATGATTGACAATCTAACTCTTGATCTTGCAATAATTGATCTTGATATGCCAGTTGTAAACGGATTTGATCTGATAAAGATGATTAAATCAAATAAGAATTTTTCTAAGCTTCCGATAATTATTTATACGGGTAAAGAAAGCTACCAGGAGGATCTAAAAAAGATTGACGGACTTTTCTCAGATTTATTAAAGAAGAGTAGCACAAATATTGAAGATCTGGCTGAAACTGTTAGCGCAATGATTAACCGATACGATGAGCCTTCAACCCCCGCAGAAATTAAAAACGTAAAAGATACAGTTAAAATTTTATTGGTTGAAGATTATAAACATTCACAGATTATCGTTACAAGATTGTTAAAGAAAAATAATTTTGAATCTATTGTGGTTGTTGAAAATGGTTTGCAGGCATATGGGCAAGTGCAGGAACAACATTATGATCTGATACTTATGGATATGCAAATGCCGGTTATGAACGGTTTTGAAGCCACACAAAAGATTCGCGAACTTGATACTTATAAAGAAACTCCAATAATTGCACTTACAGCATTTGCTATGAAAGGCGACAGAGAAAAATGTTTGGAAGCCGGTGCTACCGATTATATTCCAAAACCGATCGATAGCCAGGAGTTTATAGAAAAAGTAAAATATTATACTGAGAATAAAATCATTAAAAAGTAGTGTTTGCTTTTCCCCGTTCCATCCCGTTAAAGTTTACAAATTTCTTTGTGCATAATTATTCACAATTTTTTAGGATTGTTTACAATGATTAATGAGTTGCCGCGTGTTCGTTTTGCACCAAGCCCAACGGGTTATCTTCACGTTGGCGGATTGCGAACCGCTTTATATAATTATCTTTTTGCAAAAAATAATAACGGCACTTTTGTGTTAAGAATAGAGGATACTGATAGAAACCGTTATGTGGAAGGTGCTGTTGAAAATTTAATAAGCGCACTTAATTGGGCCGGATTGCAATATGATGAAGGACCTGAAATTGGCGGCGATTACGGACCTTATATGCAATCTGAAAGACTTGATATTTATAAAAAATATGCTGATGAGTTAATCGATACCGGCAAAGCATATTATTGTTTTTGCACACCCGAAAGATTAAAAGCTTTACGGGAGGAACAAGAAAAACAAAAACTTCCTCAAGCTAAGTATGATAAGCATTGTGCACATCTTTCAAATGAAGAAATTCAAAAAAATTTATCTTCGGGTATACCAAAAGTAATTAGATTAAATGTTGAATCAGATAATACAATTCAATTTGATGATATAATTCGCGGGCACGTTGAGTTTGAAAGTAATAATGTTGATGATCAGGTTCTAATTAAGAGCGATGGATATCCAACTTACCATCTTGCAAATGTTGTGGATGATCATCTGATGAAAATAACTCACGTCATCCGTGGAGAAGAATGGCTCTCATCAACACCAAAACATGTTTTACTTTATGACGCGTTTAATTGGGAACGACCGGTGTTTGCACATCTCCCGCTTCTGCTAAATCCCGATAGATCAAAATTAAGCAAAAGACAAGGTGATGTTGCGGTTGAAGATTATCGTGATAAGGGATATTTGAAAGAAGCTCTGATCAATTTTGTAGCTCTGCTTGGATGGAATGCCGGTGATGATAAAGAATTTTATTATCTGGATGAATTGATTAATAATTTCTCACTTGAGCGTGTAAACAAGTCCGGTGCCGTGTTTGATCTACAAAAATTAAACTGGTTAAATGCTGAACATCTTAGAAAAAAGACAGATTCAGAGTTGCTTGAAATGTTAAAAACTGAAATTCAAAAGTCAAAATTTAAAGATCAAAATTATTCTGATAAATTTTTGTTATTAATTATAAATTCAATGAAAGAACGTGTTTCCTTTATCAAAGAATTTATTGATACCTGTACTTATTTTTACGAAGCGCCAACTGAATATGAACAAAAAGCTATTGAAAAGAACTGGAAAACAGATACACCGAATCAATTATTAAAATTAAAGGAAGAATTTGCTGCCCTTTCTAATCCTACAAAAGAGGATTTTGAAAATTCATTGACAAAAATTTCCGAACAATTAAATGTTGGAAAAGGTAAACTAATTCATCCGTTAAGATTGGCACTATCCGGACAGAGCACAGGACCTGGAATGTTTGACTTACTTTTTATTCTTGGTAAGGATGAGGTTATTACAAGAATTGATACAGCTTTAAATAGAATTTCCTCTTGCTAATTAAGAAATCAATTTAAATGTTTCTGTTGCAATGTATGTAATTGTAATTCCAATTGAAAAGCTTAACAGGGTTCCAATAAGTATATATTCAACCATTACTTTATCATTAGTGTTTTTTATTTCACCGTATCTTAATATTGATTTAGCTGTGATTAAAAATCCAATAATAGTTGGTAACCCAGCAAAGAATAAAATTAAAATAATCAATCTTTCAAGATAACCGATGATCCTTCCTGTTTTAATTTCATTTTTGTTATCGTTTTCAATTTTAAATATTTTAAGCTGAAACGGTTTAATAATATAGCTGATAATTATGCTGCTGAATTTTGTTACTAATATTAGAGCAATAATAATTACCATTGTCTTTACATAAACACTCCCCCACATATTAAACCAGAACAGATTAGTTGTGCCCCTAAATTCACTTTCTAAATAAATGGATAGACCAATTATTACTAAATAATGTGCCGCTTGATCAACTAAAAATATTGTTAGTGAATCTTTCTTTATCGTTTTTTTTAATAAATCAATTAATGTATGGCTAATTAATATTATCACAGGAATAGTTATGCAATACCATAATCCGACTAATAAATAACTGAGTATGGTAACAATCAAGATATGTTTGCCAAATACTAAAATGCTATGCTTGCGTTTTACATCTTCATCCGTTTGAAATATAAAATCTGCAAGCAAATGAGCCGTTAGCAAAGGAATAAGAAACTGGATAAGAATACTACTCATGAATAATCATCCAATTATTAAGTAAGTTTGTATAAGCTTAAAAACTTATATCGTTTAATTTAATTGCTATAGAATAATCAGTAATCATATACAACCTTAAAAGGTTGTAGTAATTATATACAACCTTAAAAGGTTGTGTTAACTAAATACAAGTATTTGCGCTTTTA
>DASVGS010000485.1:0-3992 GCA_036379435.1 Ignavibacteriaceae bacterium | reverse complement strand
GTAAAAGCCTTAAAATTCCCAAGAATTCTCTGAGTAGTATAAGAAGTAAATAGTGGGATTGAATCTTCATTAAAATGGCTTTCAAGCTTATATTCCCAATAATTACCTTGTTGTAATGGAATCAACCAATCTTTTAGAAGTGGGTAATTAGTAGTATCATCGCATATTGGCATGATTAAATTATCGTCATTTATGGGGTTATCACAGCTTGAGACAAAAGAAAATAACAAAAGTAGGGAAATGATAAAACTTTTTTTTTGATAATAAGAGTTCGTTTTTATAGAAAAACTTTTTGAGCATTTTTGTTCAAGCATTGTTAATGTCCTCTAGCTATAAATTATTTTAACAAATTTTATTCCGTAAAAAATAGTTCAAAAAAAAAACAAATATCAAGCCACCGTCAAAATAGGCGGTAAAATATTTTCTAAGCAAGTAAAAATTTTTACTTACAATAAAATTTAATAACATCTTTTCTGAATAAATAATTAAAATCAATGTAGTTGAGTTTGCCTTGCTAACCATCTATTTTTCGGGCAATGAAATCTGATAAAGAAAATATTCTCGAGTCTTCCGTTCAATACATCAAATCTGTTGGACCCAAACGTGCAGAGTCATTTTCTAAAATCGGCGTCAACACAATTCGTGATCTTATCTTTTATTTTCCATCAAGACATTTGGACCGTACAACAGTTTTAACTGCAACACGGGCTTATGGCTATGCAATAAATGGTTATGATGGCGAAGTAACTATCATTGCAAAAGTTGTTGATAAAGAAAAAAGAAATCTTGGCAGAAAAGAAATTCTTAAAGTCCAGTTCAGGGACTCATCTGGATTTATTGAATGTGTTTGGTTTCAGGGTGTAAAATATTTTCATTCCGTTTTTAATGAAGGTGATTATTTTGCAATCTCAGGTAAACCAGAAATAAATTATAACAAACTTCAAATCATTCATCCCGATTATGATAAAATTACAGAAGAAGAATCACAAAGTTTTCTTAACACTGGAAAAATCATTCCGTTTTATAGAATTCCTAAAGAACTTAAACAAAAAAACATTGGTGATTTAAGTTTACGACGAATTATCAATACCGCTGTTGAAAGCTATGTTGATAAAGTTGAAGAAACTCTACCGCAAGAAATAATTGAACAACATAACTTGATTGATTTGATGACTGCTGTTAAAAATTATCATTATCCGCAAAGCAAAGAATTGTTTGAGCAGGCTAAACGCAGATTTAAGTTTGAAGAAATGTTTTATCTCGAACTACTTGTTGCTATCAAGAAAAATAATTACCAAACAAAATTTACCGGCAACAAGATGGAGATTAAGACCAATCTTGTTTCAGACTTTATCAAAACACTTCCTTTTGAGTTAACTCATTCACAGTTAAATGTTCTAAGTGAGATCAAAAAAGATATGTTATCTGAAAAACCAATGAACAGACTTTTGCAGGGAGATGTTGGAAGCGGAAAAACAATTGTTGCTCTTATCGCAATGTTAATTGCTGTTGATAATGGATTTCAAACTGCGTTAATGGCGCCTACGGAAATTTTAGCTGATCAGCATGCAAAAAATATTTCTGCAATGATGAGCAAACTTACTTCACTACACAAAGGAAAAGAAATTAAAGTTAGTTTGTTACTTGGCGGACAAAAAAAATCTGTGCGCAGCCAAAAACTTTCTGATATTGAGTTACAGGAAGCTGATATTATAATTGGTACGCACGCAATTTTTGAAGAACAGGTTAAGTTTAAAAATCTTGGCTTAATTGTAATTGATGAACAGCATCGTTTTGGTGTTAAGCAACGAGCCGCTTTACAAAGTAAAGGCAAAACTCCGGATATACTTGTAATGAGCGCAACTCCAATTCCAAGAACTCTTTCTATGACGGTTTATGGTGACTTGGATTTATCAATCATAAATGAAATGCCGAAAAACAGAATACCGATTAAAACCGTTTTACGCGGAGAAAAGAAACTTCCGGAGATTTATAAATTTATAATTGATAAAGCTAAAGAAGGTTATCAAACTTTTTTGGTCTATCCGCTTGTTGAAGAATCTGAAAAACTGGATTTGAAAGCCGCAACAACTTTTTATGAGGACTTAAAAGAAAACCACTTGCAAAATCTTAAACTTGGATTAATCCATGGAAGAATGAGCTGGCAGGAAAAAGAAGAAGTAATGTTAATGTTCCAGAAAAAGATGTTTGATGTGTTAGTTTCTACAACTGTAATCGAGGTTGGAATTGATATTCCAGACGCAAATATAATTTTAATTAATGATGCACATCGTTTTGGTTTATCACAACTGCATCAATTGCGCGGAAGAGTTGGAAGAAGCAATAAACAAGCTTATTGTATTTTAATTACTAAAGATGAAATTGCTGCAAAGCAAAATGCCAATGAACTTGAGCTGGAATATTTATCATCAACACAACTTGAGAAGTATAAATCATCTGTAAGACTGCAATCGATGGTAAAATATTTAGATGGATTTAAGATCGCAGAGATTGATTTAAAGCTTCGTGGGCCGGGAGACATTTTCGGAACGAAGCAAAGTGGTTTTCCGGAATTGAAGTACACAAACATTGTTGAAGATCAGGAATTAATCCTCGAAGCGAAGCAAAGTGCATTCAAATTAATTGAAGTTGATCCGAAATTGGAAAAAAAATTTTCAGCACTCATCCGTAAAAATCTTATCAACCACTACTCAGAAAATTTATCCTACGCCAAGATAGCTTAATCATTTTTTTGTTTGTATCAGTTCCAATACTATAAACAGCCGCTGTAACTAATGTGGCCTTGTAAAAAGAATAAAATATTTTTTTTAAAAAAGTATTTTTAATAGTCTAGACTGATTGATGAACACTTAAAAATATTTTTTCTGACAAATTCAAAACTTGTTGACAAACATTTTATAAACATTATATTTGGAACAGAAAAAATTATTAAGGAGAAAAATATTTTATCTTCCTTCTTTAACAAGAAGTTGAATGTTGCTTTAGCATACAATTTAAAACCAGAAAGTGAATCTCTCTCCCCATCAGTGTCCCCAATTGTTAATAATCATTCAAAAAGTTTGCAAGCACAAATGGATGCATATGCAGAGTGGGATACATGGGAAACAATAAATGCTGTTAAAGATGCAATTGCTTGTTACAATAATATTACTTTGATCGAAGCAAACGAAGAAGCATACAATAAATTCAGAGAAATTAAACCGGATATTGTGTTCAACATTGCTGAAGGTGCATTTGGTGTTAGCCGCGAAGCACAAATTCCTGCAATGCTTGATATGTTGCAAATTCCGTATACTGGTTCGGATGCTTTGACACTTGCAATTTGTTTGGATAAAGCTCGCACAAAAGAAATTTTAAGTTATTACAAAGTTCCTACCGCTAAATTTTTTGTTGCGGATAAGATTGAAGATGCAGAATCCCATAATCTTAACTTTCCTATTATCGTAAAACCGATTAGTGAAGGTTCTGGTAAAGGAATTTACGCTTCATCTTTTGTTCACACCAAAGAAGAACTAAAAAGAGAGATAGAAAGAATTACAACCGAGTATAATCAATCTGCGCTGGTTGAGGAATTTCTACCCGGCAGGGAATTTACTGTTGCAATGCTTGGCAATAATGGTGATCTAAAAGTTTTGCCAGCCATTGAAATGAGATATGATAAATATCCCCAAGGTACGGTACCATTATATTCTTATGAAGCTAAATGGATACTTGATACAAAAGAAAATGAATTTGATGTATTTGATTGTCCGGCTGACATCACAAAAGAACTTGAAGCAAAGATTAATAAAGTTTGTGCTGATACTTACAGAGTATTAAAGTGCCGCGACTGGAGCCGAATTGATCTGCGTCTTGATAAAAATGGCGAACCAAACATTATTGAGATAAATCCTTTACCGGGAATTATTCCTGATCCGAATGAAAATTCAAGTTTTCCTAAAGCAGCCCGGGCAGCCGGTATTGAGTACAAT
>DASVGS010000484.1:0-4069 GCA_036379435.1 Ignavibacteriaceae bacterium | reverse complement strand
GCAACAGCAAACATTTATTATAATACTATTTATATGGATAATATTTCAGATATCGGAACGGGAGCAGTTGCATTTAACGGAATATATTTATCAAACGGAACAAACGATGTTAAAAATAATATAGTAGTTTCAGCAGAAACTGATTTTGTAACTTATTGTATTAATAAAACAGGTACCACCGGAACATTAACTTCTAACTATAACGATTTCTATCCTGTTAGTGGGCTGAATGGCAATGTTGGTTTCTGGAATGCATCAGCTACTCAAACTTTATTAGATTGGCAAACAGCTTCAGGACAGGATGCAAATTCTGTTTCAAAAGAAGTATTTTTCGTTTCAACGACAGATCTTCATCTAACCGGTGCATCAAATGGAGATGAGGATTTAGTAGCAACACCAATAGCCGGAATAACTACAGATATTGACGGTGAAACAAGAAGCGCGTTGTTCCCTTATAAAGGAGCAGATGAGGGTTCGATTCCACTTCCTGTTGAACTGGTTTCATTTTCTGCTTCAGTTGTAAGAGGTAACGTAATCTTAAATTGGAGTACAGCAACCGAAATAAATAACCGCGGTTTTGAAATCCAGAGAAAATCTGATTCTGATTTTGAAACTTTAGGATTTGTTGATGGTAATGGTACTACAACAAAAACTCAATCTTATACTTTTACAGATGATCAAGTTGGCAACGGAACTTTTAGCTATAGATTAAAACAAATGGATTATGATGGATCATTTTCATATTCAAATGTTATTTTGGTTGATGTAAATATTCCGGCTCAATTTGAGTTATCACAAAATTATCCTAATCCTTTTAACCCGGCTACAATGATTAATTATCAGATAGCAGAACCTGTTAATGTAACACTATCTGTATTTAATATGCTTGGTGAAGAGGTTGCAGTATTAATTAATAATCAATTTACCGCAGCAGGACAGTACAGTGTAAGATTTGATGGATCCAATCTTGCAAGCGGAACTTATATTTACAGATTAACTGCTGGTGATTTTGTTCAAACCAAAAAAATGGTTCTAACAAAATAATACGATCTAAAATATAAAATTAAAGCCCCGTTTATTCGGGGCTTTTTTATTATCCTATATTATAATACCGGATACTTAAAATTTACTTTAGTAATATCATCCTTTTAGCTTGAGTAAAATTACCTGACTCTATACGATAGATATAAATTCCGCTTGATAAATTTTTAGCGTTAAACTGTATTTGATGTAAACCAGCTCCCATGTACTCATTTAATAATACTTCTACTTCAGTACCAAGCATATCGTAAACTGATATTTTTGTCTGTCCGGCTTGCGGAATTGAAAAAGATATTTGTGTATTTGGATTAAAGGGATTAGGATAATTTTGATAGAGAATATAATCCTCAGCAATAGGGTTTTGTTTTAAGTCTTCTACCGATACGGTAGCACTATCTGATAGGTAAAACGTATATGCTACTCCACCTTTTATAAACCAGGATTGAGATAACGAAGTTTTATTATAAACATAGGAATATCCATTTGGCTTTGCAGAATCATGCACAATTGGTTTTCCATCACTTGTAAATCCTGCAATCATAAGTAAATGACCCACGGGATAAAGAGGTGAACCGACTGACATTGAAATCCTTCCACCGTTTGCAAGTACTTCCCTGACTTCACTCCAGGTACGATAACGTGTAACTGCTCCATCCAAACCGAACTCAGATGCATTTTGAACAACTCTTGGCCAGATCCCAAACATATTGAAGTACGGATCGCGTGTAGCAACAGCAAACTGATAGGGATCAACTTCAATGTTATAACTCTTTAAAATCATTGATACTGAAGTTGGCGAACAAATATCAGGTCCGATAACTGGATCTACACCATATTGATAAACAAATTGTGTTGGAATAAATATCGCTTCAGGATTATCATTAACTATATTAGTAATGTTTACCGAACTTGTTGTGCGGCTATCGCTGACAAAAAAACTTAATTTGTTAATTGTTGGTGATACTTTATCGGATGAAGTACGGGTCATAATTATTTTAAATTGCCATGCACTTTGATATGAATTTAATTTTACATTATCATAATCTATATACCCTCCGCCGTATGTTAGTGTACCATAAGTGCCCCATATATTCGATTTCCAGAATCCAACCGTTAACCATGGAGACCAGCCGCCATTGTATGGGAAACGCATCTGGATTTTAAAACTGCTGTAACTATTTGGAGCAGATCCGTTCCAGGATGGCAAACCTTCATTAAAAGGTGATTGTGAATACTGAGGTTTTAAAATAACATAGCCATCATTTACCCCATCCTGAAGCATAATACTTTTACCGTCAGGGCTAAGAACTATACCTTGATTTGTCTCGATGTTTGCAAAGATTGAATCTGTTCTTATCACATACTGCTGATCCGGATAACTTTGTGCCAACAGAATACACGGAACTAAAAGAAAAAATGATAATAATAATTTGTAAAGTTTTTTATTGCTCATAACCTGTATTGAATATTTATTAATAATTTCTGTTTAACTAATATTAATTTAGATAAATAATAGCGTTGTTTAAATAATTGCCATGAAAAATATCTTAGATTTCTCAAGTTCTTATTTAATAAATACCATCTTTTTGGTCTCAACAAATGAACCCGCCTGGAGCCTGTAAAAATAAACTCCGCTTGGTAATCCTCCTACTATTGATGTTGCATCAAATACTAAAGAGTATCTGCCTGCAGGTTTTTCTTCATTCACTAATGTTTCAATTTCGTTACCAAGAATATCAAAGATCCTGATAATTACTTTACCACTAACGGGTAGATTGTAATTTATAATTGTGCCGGGATTAAAGGGATTTGGATAATTTTGTAATAACCGATACTCATTCAATGGCACAGCATTATTATCATCAATGTTATCCGGTGATTCCTCATATAGAAGAACTTTAAATGCATCAGCTCGTATTACTGGACCAGAAGTGCTTTGACCATTATCTATTACTTTAATAGAAATGGAACTATCGGCAGGTAAATAAAATCTACCTATATTCTTCCAGTTACCGCTTCCATTATTTTGATTTAAATACATCGAAGCAACAACTCTATTGCCGATAAGAATATTATACAATGCATTGTCTGCACTGTTTACAGTTTGCGGTATAATTTCAAAAACATCATAAAAGCCGCTCCTATTTAAACTAAAATTAAATGTCGCTGATGGTCCATTTGAAGTTGTTTGAATATAAGCATATCGGCTTGTGGGTCCATAAGCCTGTGCAACGCTGGTAAACCATGATCCTGTTTCAGAATAACTGCCTGCATCATCATTATCAATAATTACAAAATAATTTTCCACATTAACGGTAAAGGGAATTTTTTTAATCGGGTTGATCGGATCATTGCTATTTATAACTATTGTATCTTCAACAATTCCTAATTGATCTGGTATGAATGAAAGAGGTAAATCAATTTTACTCATTCCAGATATCGATAATGGGAAAGTTGTGAGAACTTCGATTTTTCCATTTGTTGAATAAACTTCATTAATTGTTAAATCATCTATACCGATATTACTTAATTCGATGTTGAACAGTAAAGTATCATCAATACTGGTATCACCTAAATCCATAAATTCTTTATCTGTAATCAATTGTCTATCCCGTATGTAGCCCGTCAACTTAATGGCATCCATAGCCATTGGTCTAATTACCTGATCAAAATTCTTACAGGACATTTCAAGAAAATTATTTTGGTTTTTATCCAGATTTAATGTGGCGACGTAAAGCCATTTATTAAATTCATCTGATGCTACAAATAATATTGTATCCTCAACTGAGTCATTTACTAATAGTTCAATTTTAATTGTATCAACAAGGTCGTTAGTTTCAGGAAATTGTATAAAGACGTTGTACAAACCTGACTTCTCAATATTCAGGTTCCATTTTACTTTAGCTGAATCTGAATTATTTAAACTTGCTGATCTTGAATCAATACCCCAGGCAGTATTTGTTAAAGTAACCCAGTTACCGTAAAGCTCTTGATATTGCGAATCAAGATTATCAATAAATAAATCATC
>DASVGS010000483.1:0-4596 GCA_036379435.1 Ignavibacteriaceae bacterium | reverse complement strand
TGCACCCGGATTAAAATTATTATTCAGGTTAACAACACCAACAGATAAAAATTTAACAGTAGTTAAAGTCGGATTTCCTTTAATTACATAAAAATGTCCCGGCGGCGCATCTGCAACAGGCTGTTTAAAAGGAATTGTAGTTGTATCACCGCGTGATTGTTTTAATGCTGTAAGATCATCAAAATTAATTGATACTTCATTCCAGCCGGCAAACACAGGCTGTCTGTATTCATAATAGTTGTTTGTGTCTCCGCCAAATCTAAAGTACACTTCGGAGGAATACTGGTAAGTGCCAGCCAGAGTATCCGCATAAGAAATTGAGCCCGGAAGATTATTCTCCTCGCCGTGAATAAATAATTTCATCTGTTTATAATTAAAAACATCCAGTGGTCTAAACAGATACTTAACTGCTTCCCGTTTGTCCCCTTCTTCCAGGTGTCTTAAAACCAATGAAAGCGACTGTTCATTTCTTAAAATATTTTCATCGGGTCGCGTTCTGTCTCTTTCCTGAAATACACCGGGAGGACTTTTATAATTTGGATTTTCTTCAAGACTTACTACAGAAATTGAAAGTACAGTATCTGTATTTGCGATTGAATCCGGAAGATTTTTCTGCCACTGATTTCCGACAAGATTAAATTCGGTAATTCTAAAATGCACCATACTATCCGCACCCTGAATAAACATTCTTATAGTTTCAACATCTGAAAAACTTGGTGCACCAACTGTTGTTGTAAAATCTTTTAGCGGCACTCTGAACAAGTACCATTTTTTTGCGAGGTTTGGATTTAATCCACCGCCGGCAATAAACTTATTTGTAGCAGCAATCGTATCAAGAGATATTTCGTATCGATAATAACTGTTATTTAAATCAAGATTTCCATTTCTGTTTAGATCTTCAGTATCGGGTATTCTTCCAATATCGGTTAGTATAGCATTACCCTGCGTTCCATTTATATTATAATAATCAAATGGATAAGGAGCACTGCCTCTTTGAAAAAAGAAATTATCTCCGCTGGGATCAGCTCCTCTGTTTGGATAAAGTGCTCTTTCCTGATCATCCGTAATTCCATCCAGACCGGTATCTTCTTTACCTGCGTTGTCAATCGCATCATTACGGTCAAGATCTTCAGTATCAAGTTTATTATTCGGAATTACATCTTCACTAATTTTTCCAAGATCGATATACACTTTTGCATCAGTTGGAGCATTTAATATCTGGGCCCAGAACTCAACAAACTCAATATTTTCTTCAATAAGATCATTAGCGGTGGATGAAAGAATTTTTTGCATTCCACCCCAGGATTTAGTTCTATCCTGAAGCTGCGGATCATAATTATACGTTCCTGGTGTATCGGGCAGAAAGACATAATCCATCACAGTTACCTGCTGATCGGCCCTGGCTACTTGTTTACGATCGTAGTAAATATCCTGTACCGTAACATTTGCCGGTGTTTCTGTAAACCAGAATGATTTACCTTTATGAACCATTCTTTCCTGTTTAGTTAAACCGGGATTAAAAGTTAATGAATCAGGCGGACTTAGATCTTTCCAGCCAGTGTACGAAACTCCAATAGGGATTGTTTTTTTTGCGCCTTCAAAATCATCAATGTATGCAATACTTTTTCCACCATCGGATAAAATTGTACTTTTCTTTGTGTTAGGATCAGGATTGATATATGCATATTCACCGGTAAGAGTAAATGTGGACATATCACGTGTTGAAAAAACATTATCCAATAGTTTTGTAACAAATGGAAGATCAGCACTTGTTGTAAAGTCCAATCCATAAATACTGTTGCTTAAAGGTTCCTCACCAATTCTAACTTTATCACTTAATGTTTGCTGATTAAGATTTAGTATTGAAAAACCAAGCTTTGTCTTTTTTGAAAATTCATAGATACCTCTTGCACCCAAAAGAGTTTTAGATGCAAGCTGGAAAAGATCATTCTGTTCGTAAGTGATTTTAAGATCGGCACCGGGAACAAGAGCAGCATCATTTCTTATCGTTAACTGACCAATATTATAATCAACACTATAATCGCTTCCGGGACTCAATTCCCTTCCATTCAAAAGAACTTTAACAGAATTTTCAACAACATTAAATCCAAGCTGATAAATAGACGAAGAGCTGCCTTTACTTTTACCAACAAGTATCCATTTATCTTTTATCTTTTTCTGAGCAGCAAAAGTTTTTGTTGTATCATAAACTTCATCAAAATTATAATCTGCGGGCAAGCCTGCCGGAAGATCATCACTAAACGGTTCAAGGTTTGGAAATATTACTTCACCTGTTTCGGGAATTATTGTTATACCTGCACGATAATCAAAGATATTATCAGGCGGTGGCTGCATACTTGAGTTTAAAAGATCAAGACCAAATGCATTTAAAAATCTTATAGTTCCAACTTCACTCGCCGGCTCCTGTCCTTCAATTTCCCGTTTGATATCAAACTCAAACCCTTCCTGCTTTATGTTTCTTGGTCCTAATGCATAAATATTTTTTAGCATTAAACTCCAGGCAATTTTATAGCCCGGCTGCAGGTTTCTTGGCTTAACCATTTTTAGAACCAACCTTTGCGTAGTATTGGTATCTCCGGGAGCTAAAAATTCACCGTATTTAAAATCATCGCTTGCACCCTGCCCGTTTTCCTGACGAAACGCAACTGCGATAATATCCTGTTCATTTATCGCTGTTTTAAAAGTTATGAATCCGGTTTCGGGATGAAGAATATAATCGACATCAGGTGTCAGCAATGTAAATCTACCTGCATCAGATTTTCCCGGTTCAGTATTGGATAGTGTATCTCGCCAATTTTGGGGATATGTTTCTGTTACTCCAATCGGATACAGATCTATATATACATTTGCATCACGTTCTTTAGATTTATCAGTAGTTATTTGATTTATAGATTTCCAGACCTGAATATCTGTGACGAGCAAATCACCTCTAACTTCCGGAGTAGGTTTACCATAGTAATTATAAAATATTTTTTGAGTTTTGGATGCATAAACTGTATCAATAAAATAGTGATTAGTGGAATATTCGTAAGCACGCTTTTGGAAAGGAGTTTCTGAAGTACCTCCTGTAACCTGTACTTCTTTTGTTTCACCTTTTTTCTGGCTGGCAATTGTAGTTAAAGTAAATGGACCCATTTTCAATTGAGCCTTAATTCCAAAAAGTGCTTCGCTTCCGCCAACCAATGGAGACGTTTGAAGAGATACGTTTCCGGCTTCAATGCTTTGTATTATTTCATCTTCATATCCGGTGTACTTAATCTTCAATTGATTTTCATACTCAAAAGTTCTTTCAGTATTCCAGTCAGCAACAATATTTAATTTATCACCAATAGTACCGTTAACATTTATTTGCACTTGCTGTTTAAAGTCAGGTTCGTTTCGTGTATTTCCTAGCCGGGATGCTGTAACACCTTCTGTGGTTTCATTTCTCCATGCACCATGTATCTGAACAGAACCGCCAATCTTTAAACTGATTTTGGGAGTTCCAAAAATGCTAAGTACTCCAACGCTTGGCAGTGGAATTTCGAAATCTGTAAAGCTTTTTATAAGATCGCCTAATCCTACTTTAGAATCTTTCAACTCATATGCATATCCAAGTGATTCCCATTTCTTACGTTCTTCTAATTTTAATTTCTCAGCAATATATTCATCAAGCGGAACCCGAAGAACAATTTTGGCAGGTTTACCTGCAATCAATTCTGTTATCTCTACATATTTACCTGTTGAATCAATCTTAACGGTTCGGGATTTATAATTTGGAGATGGTTCAACAAAGAATTTTGATTTTTTCTTTTGTTTTAAAGTTGTGTATGGAAGGTCCTCCCGCTGATACCTAAAATATTTAAGTCGTGCAGTTGAATCCAGAGACATCTGGTACAATCTCAGCGAATCCTGGTTTACTTTTACAACAGTTTTTATTGAGTCTTTACCTTTAACCGTTTGCAGCACATTTGTAGAATCAGGTTGTTTAATCAGATTAGTAGAATCTTTGGGTAAAGGGATTGAATCCTTTCCAGCTACGAATGGTGAATCCGGTGGAACCGCATTATCGATGATTAATAAATCGTATGGGTTTTGTGTTTCAGGGTTAGATTTTATCAATCCGGAATCAAATTGATTTTCCAGGTTGATATTTTTGATATCAGTAAGCAAATCGAAGCAAGCGGCTTGAAGCATTGCCTCGTTAACCTGAGATTGATATCCGGAACCAAATCCGAGATTTATACCCGCGTAAAATATCACCAAAGAAACCACAATTAGTTTGGCAGTTTCAATAATGATCTTTTTTATTTTGTGTTTAATGCAGAAATCCTAGTAAAGTGAAACAAAATAAATCCGTAGAGTATATTCTATAAAGCTCCAAGATATTTTTTAAAATTTGCCGGAAAAAATTAGATAAAAACAACTAATTATTCAATAATTAATTCGATAGTTATTTTTCAATTCAAACTTATCCAAATACCTAACACAAATGAAGGTATTTTTTTATCGCATAATTGTGCTTAATCAGGATCAGTAAATCTCAAAATCAATTCTTTATGATCAGGAAATTTTCTTAATAGATTTTCTCTTTTA
>DASVGS010000482.1:0-4232 GCA_036379435.1 Ignavibacteriaceae bacterium | reverse complement strand
TGCACGTAAAGATTGATACCGGTATGAACAGGTTAGGTGTTAACTACACTGATGCAACTAACTTTATAGATAAATTATCTTTAAATAATAATTTTAAAATAGATGGAATCTTTACCCACTTTGCTGCTTCCGATGAAGCCGACAGCAGTTTTACAAAGCTGCAAATAAAAAGATTTGATGAAGTGATAAAATCCTTAAGAACAAAAAATATTAATTTTGGATTAGCTCACGCTGCAAACAGCGGGGCCGTAATTGATTTTCCTGAAAGTTACTATGATATGGTTCGTCCTGGTATTTCATTATATGGATATTATCCTTCGCTTCAAACATTAGAAACCATTAAATTGTATCCTGTAATGTCTTTGGTTTCAAAAGTCTCCACAGTAAAAATAATTAAAACCGGAGAATCAGTAAGTTACAGCAGAAGATTTTTTACTAATAAAGAAACTAAAATAATTTCTGTCCCAATAGGATATGCTGATGGATTTTCAAGATTACTTACAAATAAAGCTAATGCAATTATTAAAGGTAAGATTTACAATCAGGTTGGTACTGTAACAATGGATAGAATAATGTTTGATGTTGGAGATGATAACATTAAAGTTAACGACGATGTAATTTTAATTGGTGAAAGAGGTAAATTAAAAATAGATGCCTGGGACTGGTCTGAAAAAATTAATACAATTCCTTACGAGATTACTTGCGGGATAAGTAAACGTGTTCCAAGAGTAAATAAATAACTATGGATTTAATAAAACATTATATAAATCAAAGCATTACAATTGCTGCAAATAATTTGCGGTTAAACAATCAGCAAATAGAAGTTGTTGCACTTCTTAAGCAAACAATATTAAAATCAGAAAATCTTAGTGATGATCTGATAAATATGAAAAAGCTTACCGAGTTATCAATGCTTGCGATAAGATTAAATGAGATTTACAATTCATTATCGCAAAACCAGATAGATTTTCTAAAAATATCTGATCAGTTTAAAGAACACAGCAGATACCTGATAAAAGATCTTGGTCATATGCTTGATATAACCACTCCGGCATCATTTAAAAGTACGATTGAAAAATTGAACAATGCAATAGTATTTCCAAAAGAAGAAATTAAAGTGGATTTATCAAAACGTGATACAATAGAAGATCCATTTGTTAAATCGGAGACAGATGAAATAAAAGAGAAAATTATTTTTAGTGAAGATATCGATAATGATGACGATGATCTTATCCAAAATTTTGAACCTGCGATATTGGGTCCAATCAAACCTTTAGATAATCTGCTTAAAAAAATATCAAACAATGAAATAGATTATGAGGAATTAATTAAATTCGCCCGGGTTATGGAACAGAATGCCTCACTCTCACTAAAAGTTGGTTTTGAAATTTTATCGGAGATGCATAGAATTATTTCTAAAGCATTGATATTAATTAAGAACAGAGAATTAATGCCTGGTAAAGAAGTTATAGAAAATCTTAGAGCCTGCCTGATAGTTATTGTTGCAGTTGTACGCGGTAAGGATGTTGATATAAATAACTATCTAAATAAGGCAGAAGATTTTGGGAGTAAAATTGCTACAATAATAAGTAAGGAACCAAATTAATGAAATTATTTGCAGTTATTATGGCTGGTGGCGTCGGATCACGTTTTTGGCCAAGAAGCAAAAAGAAGATACCAAAACAACTATTAAAAATTTTTGGCGATCATACTATGATTCAGGCTACTGTTAATAGATTAAACGGTCTGGTTGATGAAAAAAATATATTTGTGATTACCAATGCATTACAAAGACCGGAAGTCATCAATCAGTTACCGGGAGTGCCTGAAGAAAATATTATTGAAGAACCTTTTGGAAGAAATACAGCAGCTTGTATCGGTTTAGCTTCCGTTATAATTAAAGCAAAAGACCCAGACGCGGTTACAATTGTTCTTCCCGCTGATCATATAATAAAAGATGAACAAAATTTTAAACTTACTATATTAAATGCTGCAAAGTATGCAAATGATTCAAAGGGATTAGTAACGATTGGCATAACACCAACCAGACCCGAAACCGGATACGGTTACATTCAAATAAATGATAATCAGGTAGCCCAAAATATTTTTCCTGTTTATACCTTTGCTGAAAAACCTAATTATGCAACTGCTGTTCGATTTGTTGAGAGCGGGGATTTTCTGTGGAACAGCGGAATGTTTATCTGGCGGGCAGATATTATTCTGGATGAAATAAAAAATCTAATGCCTGATTTGTATGAAGGTTTATCAATTATTGCAAATAATTTGGATAGCCCTAAGTTTAAAGAAGAATTGAAATCGGTTTATGCTCAACTAAAAAAGATATCTATCGATTATGGTGTAATGGAAAAATCTTCAAAAGTTTTTTTAACAAAAGGATCATTTAATTGGAGCGATGTGGGAAGCTGGGAAGAAGTTTATCAATTATCTGAAAAAAATGAACATGGAAATGCAATAGTTGGAAAAGTTTATACTAATATGGTTAACGATTCTTATGTGTATTCCCCGGATAAGGTAACTGCGGTAATTGGTGTTGATAATCTTATCGTTATTCATCACGAAGACACGGTTTTAATTTGCAGGCGGGATAAAGCACAGCAGGTAAAAGAAATTGTAGACTTTTTAAAAATGAATAAAATGGAGGAATATTTATAGTCTATTCGGAAATTTGGTAAGAAGATAATAATTTTGATCCACGAAATTTAATTCATTATTCTTTTTTCCAACTTTTGTAAATATATCCAAATCTTTCGTAATCGATTTTGAGAGGAAACGATTGTTTATCATTAATTCTCCTGTTGTAGAAACAAAACAAGTTCACGAAAATATTTTTATCCAAAAAATTAATTCCCCGGAAATTGCCAGAATTATAAGACCCGGACAATTTCTAAACATTCGTGTATCCGAAGCAACTTTTCCATTACTAAGAAGACCTTTTAGCATTTGTGATGTTGATGGAGATAATATTTTCTTAATGTTCAATATTCTTGGTGAGGGTACAAAAATATTAGCCCGCAAAAATAAAGGTGAGTTAATAGATATTCTTGGTCCACTTGGAAATGGTTTTAATTTTGATGATGATTATAAAAATGCAATAATAGTTGCCGGTGGATTAGGTGCAGCACCATTTCCTTTTTTAACCAGAAATCTTATCAATAAAAAAAACATTATTACTTTTGTCGGTGGAAGATCAAAGCAGGATGTAATTACATATGGTCTTAAAAATGTCATTCAATCTTCAGATGATGGCTCTGTTGGATTTAAAGGAAATGTTGTTCAGTCCCTCGAAAATAATCTTGATAAAATTGATATAGCTTCATCAAAAGTATTTGGGTGCGGTCCTAATGCGATGTTAAGAGTTTTAAAAGATTTTTGTATTAAAAATAATCTTGAGTGTGAAGTTTCAACGGAATGTGCAATGGCTTGCGGATTTGGTATCTGCCAGGGCTGTCCAATCGAATCAACATCCAATACGGATAAATATCTTTTAGTTTGTAAAGATGGGCCTGTATTTAACGTTAAGGATGTTGTGATATGAATAAAATAGATTTATCAGTTAGTATTGGCTCATTAAAATTGCGTAATCCAATAATGCTGGCTTCCGGAACGGTTGGATATGGAAATGAGATATCAGAATTTTCAGATCTGAACAAACTTGGAGCAATAGTTACAAAATCGTTAAGCTTAAAGCCTAGAAAAGGCAACCCTCCTCAGCGTATCGTTGAAACTCCGGCTGGAATGTTAAACGCAATCGGCTTAGCAAATGTTGGTGTTGAAGAATTTATAAAAGAAAAAATTCCGTTTTTAAAAAATATTGATGTTCCATTAATTTGTAACATCGCAGCAAGCACAATTGAAGAATATGTTGAGTGTACAAGGATACTGGATGGTGAAGAAACAATTAAGGCTTTTGAGATAAATGTATCTTGTCCAAATGTTAAAGATGGTGGTTTGCAATTTGGTAATGATAAAAATGCTGTTGGAAAAGTTACATCAAAAGTACGGGCTGCAACTAAGAAACCATTAATAATTAAGCTATCTCCAAATGTTTCTTACATATCAGAATTTGCGCAGATTGTTAAAGATGAAGGCGGAGATGCTGTTTCTGCAATAAACACTTTAGTTGGAACAGCTTTTAATATTTTTACAAGAAAACCAAAATTATTTAATGTTAATGGTGGACTTTCCGGACCCGCTATAAAACCTGTGGCTCT
>DASVGS010000481.1:0-2012 GCA_036379435.1 Ignavibacteriaceae bacterium | reverse complement strand
AAATCATGAGATGCGATTATTAATGACGGGTGTTGTTTTAGTACAACATTAATCGCTTCAAATCCGTTATCAGTTCCTACGAATTTAAAATCAGGAAAATTTTCTTTAATAATTTTTTCTAGTTGTTTAGAATCATCCTTGTTATGTTCAACCAATAAAATTGTGTTTTCAGAACTTGGAATAGTAAAATGAAATTCACTGCCAACTTTTTCTTTTGAATAAAACCAGATTTGACCATTGTGCCTTTCAACTATCTCTTTAACCAGTGATAATCCAAGACCGGTGCCTTTTTCACCACGCGTACCTCTTGTGGTAAACATTTTTTCAAACTTAAAAATTCTTGACTGATAATTATCAGGTATTCCAACACCTTCATCTCCAACTACAAACTCTACCAGTTCGGGATTGAATCTATCCGCAGAAATCCGAATTGTTTTTCCATCTTCTGAAAATTTAATTGCATTGCTAACAAGATTAGTTATAACCTGAAGCATCAATCTCTCATCTGCTTCAATAAATATTGAATCCGGCACATTAACTTTTATATCAATGTTTTTCCGCATTGCAATACCGGTAAGAGAAGAGATACAATTAAATACTAACCCCTGTGCCTGCACACGATGTGTAGACATATGTGTTCTGCCTGTTTGCAGGTTTGACCAATCCAGAAGATAATTTACAAGTCTGAGTTGATTGTTGGATGAATCATTAATATAATTTAAATATTCTGTGCGTTCGGCATCTGTAAGATTAGCTTCGCTAAGCAGTATTTCAGTAAAACCAAGTATACTTGAAAACGGTGCTCTTAAATCGTGTGATAATATGGATAAAAAGTTATCCCGCGCAGTAATTTCAGTTGATAGATTATTTATGATCTCACCATAATCATTCTCTGTTTTTTTAAAATCAGTAACATCAATTACCAACCCTTTTAAAATTTTCTGATTACCGGCATGTTCCATTTTTACTTGTTCTTTCAGCCAGATTATTTTTCCATCTTTACGCTTATAGCGATAAAGTAATTCCAGGCTGGAAATTTTCCCATTTTCAATTTTATGTAGTTTCTTTTTTACATCCGGCATATCATCCTCAAAAACCATCTCTCTGCCTAAAGATGGTAGTTTTATCAGTTCGTCTGGTGAGTAACCTGTTACTTTTTTTATGCTGGGTGAGTAAAAGATCTCTAATCTTTCACCATCAGTTTTTAAGGAATAGTGGAATTGGTCATCAAAAACAGCAGCTATTTCACAAAGCACGGTATTTTGCGGCTCTTTGATAAGCTGCTTTTCTCTAATTCCCGAGAGAAAAGAATCTTTATTTTTCTTATCACTAACTTTTGATGTCAGATTATCTTTTTTTTGTGCCATTATAAAAATTTTAAAATCAATTCATTAAAAATATACCAATTTACTTTTTGGTATGAAACGATTGATATTGATCAAAATGGAACTTTGTAACTCTTTAATTGTTTATCATAATATTATTTATCAACTAAGAATTTAAAAATGTATAAAATAATTTTTCTATTTATAAGTGTGCTGCTTTCTAACTCAATAATTGCTCAAAATTTAACCGGCAATCTTTACGGTAGAATTTATGATGCCTCAACAAAACAGCCAATACCTTTTGCAAATGTAATCGTTATCGGAACAAATAATGGTGCCGCAACAGATGTTGAAGGATATTACAGAATTTCCAATCTTCCAGTAAATACGTATCAGGTACGTGCTTCTGTTGTTGGTTATAATGCTATTACTAAAACTGATATTGTTATCCAGACGGGCAAGCCCACAGAAGCAAATTTTGAACTTGTACCTCAAACAATTGAATTGGAAGATGTTACAGTAACTAGCGATTATTTCCGAAAGGACCCTCTTGAAGTCAACAGTATCAGAAATTTCAGTTATGAAGAAATTAGAAGAAGTCCGGGTGGATTTGAGGATGTTATTCGGGCGTTATCTGTATTGCCGGGCGTTGCACAAGCTGATGCAGGCAGAAATGATTTGATTGTC
>DASVGS010000480.1:0-4083 GCA_036379435.1 Ignavibacteriaceae bacterium | reverse complement strand
GATATTAATCAGTTTTCAACATATGCAGGTCTTTCATATCCGCTTGGTGTTGAGAACACTTTGGATTTAGCAGTAGAGTATTCCAAAAGAGGTACAACAGAAAATAATTTATTGAGTGAAAATTCATTTAAAATTTTTCTTGGCGTAAGTTTTGGTGAACTCTGGTTTTTAAGGTTTGATAAATAGATCACGTTTAATCATAAAGGTTATAAAAGTGAAAACACTAATACAAACAATCGCATTAACTTTAGTTCTGTTCGCATCAATAAACGTTGCACAAACAACGGATTCGATGAAGGTACTTACTGATTACAGTTTGTTTTCAGAATATCATAAAAATAAAGACTGTGTAAGTGCTTTACCATATGGCTGGAGCGTTATTGAAGCTAATCCTTCAAAATTTAGTAAATGGATTTACTACAAAATGGAAGAATGTCTGTGGGCACTGCACGATTCCACCGGTACCGCACCTGAATTAGTTCAATCTATAAAGGATACTATTCTATCTTTTTATGATATTGCAATTAAATACAGACCTGAAGATAAAGGCTATTTTGAAGCACGAAAAGCATTAGTCTCTGAGTTATGGTTATCGTTGCCTGCTACTGTAACAATTCCGGAGTATGAAAAAGCTATTGCATCACAGCCAAGTCTATCTTCATTTTATTATAACAGATTGGGACAGTTGTACGTTGCAAATGATGATGGTTCAAACGGATATAAAGAAAAGGCAATAGATCTTTATACTATTTTAGTTGATCGTGAACCGGAAAATCCTGTTTGGGGCAACATCATAACAGATTTATTTGGAAACATTGATGATAGATTAAAATTCCAAAAAGAGGCATGGGAAAAAGATCCTCAGAATGTTAAAAAAGCAAAAGCACTTGCAGCAACTGCAATTCAGGCAAGTGAATGGGCTGAGGCTGTTGCACCACTGGAATTCTTAGTAAATCAAGAGCCAGATAATGTTGGATATCTGACACAGTTAGGAAATACTTATACAAAACTTGATAACTCATTAAAATCAGAAGAGGTTTTTTCAAAGCTGATAAAATTAGACCCGGGTAACAAAGATCATTACTTTTATTTTGGTAAGGCATTAATGGATGCGGGAAAATTCTCGCAAGCCAGAACACAATTCTTAAAAGCAAGTGAAGTTGGAAATGGTTGGGCATTGCCAATTTTTTATGAAGGCTTTTTATATGAACAAGCCGCAAGTGGTTGTACAGATTTTGACAGAAAATTAGTCTATCTGCTTGCTCAAAATACTTATAGAAGAGCACTTAATATGGATCCAAATTTAACAGAAGCCAGAGATAGAATTAATGCGCTTTCTGGTGCGGTGCCTACTAAAGAAGATTATTTCTTCAGGAATATCAAATCCGGTACTGTGTTACCAATTACCTGTGTCGGCTGGATTGGTAAAAGTGTTACAGCACCATAATTCATTATTATAATTTTTAATTTGAAAAGGTTTCTTGAGATTTCAGGAAACCTTTTCTAATTTTGACTCATTCATTCATCAAAATAAGCGGTTAATATGGAATCATATCTAAAAAAAGATGCTGAAATTTTTAAAGTTCTTCAATCAGAAATTGGAAGACAAACAAATAAATTAGAATTAATTGCAAGTGAAAATTTTGTTAGTCCTGCAGTGTTGGAAGCCGCCGGTTCAGTTTTAACAAATAAATATGCCGAAGGCTATCCCGGAAAAAGATATTATGGCGGTTGTGAGTTTGTGGATCAAGCTGAAGACATTGCAAGAGATAGATTAAAAAAATTATTCACTGCTGAATATGTAAATGTACAGCCGCACAGTGGTTCACAGGCAAATATGGCTGTACTTATGACTTTACTTAAACCGGGTGATAAATTTTTAGGATTAAGTCTTGCTCACGGCGGACATTTAACACATGGTTCTCCAGTTAATTTTTCAGGAAAATTATATGAAGCAATTGGTTATGAATTAAATGAAGATACCGGATTACTTGATTATGATAAAATTGCCGATCTTGCTAAAAAAGAACAACCAAAATTAATTATTACAGGTGCAAGTGCTTATTCAAGAGATTGGGATTATAAAAAGTTTAGAGAAATTGCCGATTCGATTGGTGCTTTTTTAATGTGCGATATGGCTCACCCGGCGGGACTTATAGCCAAGGGTTTGCTCAATAATCCACTTGAGTATTGTGATATTGTCACTTCGACGACTCACAAAACTTTGCGTGGTCCCAGAGGAGGAATTATTCTGATCGGGAAAGACAGAGAAAATCCATGGGGATTGACAACTCCAAAAGGAGATAGAGTCAAGATGATGTCTGAACTTATCGATAGCATGGTAATGCCTGGAATTCAAGGCGGGCCATTGATGCATATAATTATGGCTAAAGCTGTGGCATTTGGTGAGGCGCTTACAGATTCATTTAAGAATTATGTAAATCAGGTTAGCAAAAATGCTAAAACATTATCAGCAAAGTTAACAGATTTTGGTTTTAATATTGTTTCTGGTGGTACGGATAATCATTTAATGTTAATTGATTTATCAAATAAAAACATTACCGGTAAACAAGCTGAAATAGCACTTGAACTTGCTGGAATTACTGTAAATAAAAATATGGTACCTTTCGATAAACGAAGTCCTTTTGTTACCAGCGGAATTAGAATTGGAACTCCGGCACTTACAACCCGTGGGATGAAAGAAAAGGAAATGGAAACTATTGCTGAAATAATCAATAAAGCAATATCAAATTTTGAAAATCAAAAAATATTAAATGATCTGCAGGAAGATGTTAAAAAATTTACAGCTTCATTCCCATTATTTGCAGAAGTAAAATAATAGAAGAATATCTTGACAGAAGAAATATTACAGCAAGATTTACAGAATGGGGAAATTGAGACCGAAAAGGAAATGACATTTTTAGAACACCTTGAGGAATTAAGGTGGCGGATTATTTTTTCTATAATAGGTATTGTTGTTGGAACTATTGTAGCATGGATATTTATTGATTTTCTTGTTGATGTGGTTTTACTAAAACCTGCAAAAGATTCCGGTGCACATTTACAAAACCTTAGACCTTTCGGACAACTTTTTCTTTATATGCAAATTGCCATTATGGTTGGAATAATAATTAGTATTCCAAATATATTTTATCAGTTCTGGCAATTTATTTCTCCCGCGCTACGCAAACACGAACGACGTTACATTTTTTGGATAGTTGCTTTTTCATCAATATGTTTTTTGTTGGGAATTGCGTTTGCCTATTTTGTTATGCTGCCTCTTACTTTAAAATTTGCCGCTCAGTTTGGATCTGAATCTATAAAGAATGAGTTTTCAATTGAAGAGTACATGTCTATTATAATCAGCGTAATGCTTGCAGCAGGATTGATTTTTGAGCTTCCAATGGTTTCATTTTTCTTATCCAAATTAGGGATATTAAAACCATCATTCATGAAAAAATTTCGCAAGCATGCTATTGTTATTATAATGATTGCAGCAGCTTTTTTAACTCCGGGTACAGATCCTGTTTCTCAAATCGTACTTGCAGTGCCGTTGGTGGTATTATATGAAATAAGTATTTTTATTTCAAAAATTTCTCAGAAAAAAACGTGAACAAACTTTCGCTAAAAGAAATCAGTAATCCAATTAAACCTGAGCTTGAACGCTTTGATGATATTTTTAAAGCATCATTACGTTCTAATGTTGGGTTAGTTGATCTCGTAGCCAGATACATCATCCGCCAAAAAGGAAAAAAAATTCGTCCGTTGCTGGTTTTATTATCAGCAAAAATTTCAGGTGGAGTTACAGACCGGACTTATCGCGGTGCAACTTTAGTTGAATTATTACATACAGCTACTCTCATTCACGATGATGTGGTTGATGATGCAAATAAAAGAAGAGGAATGTGGTCGATTAATGCTTTGTTTAAAAACAAAGTGGCTGTGTTAATGGGTGATTATTTACTTTCCCGTGGTTTAATGATTTCTGTTGATGGAAAGGATTATGATTTTTTAGGTGTTACAACCAATGCTGTAAAAAGAATGTCTGAGGGTGAACTTCTGCAAATCCAAAAGACAAGAAAA
>DASVGS010000479.1:0-9919 GCA_036379435.1 Ignavibacteriaceae bacterium | reverse complement strand
ATGAATTGAAAATCTGAGTTAGCTGAATCAAACTGAAAATAAATTATGAGAGAGATAATAAATGCAATAGTTGAAATACCTAATGCAGTGTATCTGATAAAATTTGCATGTTCTTTCCTGATGAATAAAATCAGGAAAGAGCCAATAAGCGGAATTAAAATTAAATATGTTAAAAGTAAATTTTGTTCCATTTTATAAACTTAATATTATCCAGAAGAAGGCAGCAACAATTCCTAACACCATTATTAATGCGTAAAACTGAGCTACACCTGTTTGTAATTTTCTAATGTTGATTGAAATAATATTTATAATTTTTGCTGAACCGTTTACAACACCATCGATAATCTTATTATCAGCAATTTTCCACAAAAATGATCTTGAGGTTTGCAGAATTGGATTAACAACTGCGGCATCATAGGCTTCATCAACAAAATATTTGTTCCAGAGCAAGTTGTATAATCCTTTAAATCTTTGTGCTGTATTTGAAGCAATACTTGGTTTTTTAAGATAAACATATCTTGCAAAAAGTATTGCGCTAATTGCAAAAACAACAGAAAGTACCATTAATAAAATTTCTTCGAAGTGCGAGTGCATATTGTAAGTAGCAAGTTTTCTATCTGCATCTTTAAATAATGGTGCTAAAAAATTGTGGAATTGGTTGCCATGTTCACCAGAAAATATTTCAGGTATTCCGATAAATCCTCCAATTACAGCTAACACTGCCAGGATCATCAGTGGAATTGTCATTACTGCGGGAGATTCATGTGGATGCTTATCATGCCCAAACCGTTCTTTTCCTTCAAATGTTAGGATGTAGAGACGGAACATATAAAATGCAGTCATCATAGCTGTACCGGCTCCCAAAATCCAGAAAAATAAATTACCATTTGCGTAGGAATACCAGAGAATTTCGTCTTTACTGAAAAATCCTGAGAGTGGTGGAATTCCTGAAATAGCCAGAGCAGCAATCAAAAATGTAATATATGTGCGCGGCATATATTTTTTTAATCCGCCGTACTTTTGAATATCCTGTTCCTCATGCATTGCATGAATAACTGATCCGGCACCAAGGAATAATAGAGCTTTAAAAAATGCATGAGTCATAACGTGAAAAATTCCTGCGGAAAAAGCTCCCATTCCCATTGCTAAAAACATATAGCCCAACTGAGAAACTGTAGAGTAAGCTAAAACTTTTTTGATATCATTTTGAACGATTCCAATTGTAGCGGCAAAGAAAGCTGTTAATGCTCCAATAATTGCAACAAGCATTAAAATATCGGGAGCGCTTGCATATATGATTGACGTTCTTGCAACCATATAAACTCCTGCTGTAACCATTGTAGCTGCATGTATAAGGGCTGAAACCGGAGTTGGACCAGCCATTGCATCGGGTAACCAAACAAAAAGTGGTATCTGTGCAGATTTTCCCGTTGCACCAATAAATAGGAAGAGTGCTATAAATCCAAAAGTTGCAGTGGAAACATTGAATGAAACAGCGCGGGAAAACACTTCATTAAAGTTCAGGCTTCCAAAAGTCATGTAGATTAGGAACATTCCAAGTAAGAATCCAAAATCACCAATTCTATTAACGATGAAAGCTTTTTTAGCAGCATCAGATGTTGTTGATTTTTCAAATTTCCTGTCGTACCAGAATCCAATTAATAAGTAAGAACAAAGACCAACGCCTTCCCAACCTAAAAATAAAAGTACAAAATTATCCGCCATTATTAAGTTCATCATCGCAAAGATGAACAAATTCATGTAAGCGAAAAATCTCCAAAAACTTTTGTCGCCATGCATATAACCGATTGAGTAAACATGGATCACAAAGCCTACTCCGGTTACAATTAATGCCATAACGAGTGAGAGTTGATCTACCTGATATGCAAAACTTATATTTAATTTTCCAACTGTAAGCCAGCTAAAAAGAGAGACTATTTTTTGCCGTTGATCAACTGGTAAGCCAAGTGTTTCAAAGAATGCTCCGAGTGCAATTAAAAAAGATAATCCAATAGCACTGCTGCCGATAATTCCGATTAATTTTTCGTTTTTAATTTTGCTGCCAAAAATTCCATTGATCAGGAAACCAAGCAATGGAAAAACAACAGTTAAATAAATTAAATCACGCATAAATAAAAATATTTTTCAAACAATTTATAAGAAATGCTGAAACTATTTCAGCAGCTATTCAATAATTAATTAAGATCCCGAAACCTGTTCGGAATTACAGTATCAGATTACCACTTAAGTATATTTATTTCATCAATATTTACCGTAAGCTTATTACGGAATATTGCAATTATGATTGCAAGTCCGACTGCAGCTTCTGCTGCGGCTACTGTCATAACAAAGAATACGAATAACTGACCAATTGAATTTCCTAAATAAGATGAAAAAGTAACTAAAGTTAAGTTTGCAGAGTTAAGCATTAATTCAATACTCATAAATACAATAATTGCATTTCTTCTTGTCAGCACACCTGCAACTCCAACAATAAACATAAATGCACTAAGAATTAAGTAATATTCAATTGTGATTGTCATATAAAAATTTCTCTACTCAAATTTCTTTTTTGCTAACACTAATGCACCAATTGTTGCTGCAAGTAATAAAAATCCTGCGGCTTCAAAAGGAACTATATAATTTGTAAATAATTCTCTACCAATTGCTTCGATGGTTCCGGCTTCAACACTTTTTGCTAAATCTTTAGAAATGGTTTGTGATGGTCTTGCAAAGAAAATCATATAAACGAGCTGGGCAAAAACAATAAAGGCAACTACCATAGCAAATATTTTAACCTTCGGATTAAGTTCTAAAAACTTCTTCTCATTTTCCGGTCTTAAAAGCATTAAAACAAAAAGGAATAAAACCATGATTGCACCAGCATAAACAATTACCTGAGTAACTGCTATAAATTGGGCATTCAAAGTAAGATATAATCCTGCAAGCGAAGCAAAGTTTAGAACTAAAAATAATGCTGAGATTACGGGATTGCTTCTTGTAATCATTATTACTGCAGTTGCTGCTGCTACAATTCCAAAAACAAAAAATAAAATTACATCTAAAGTCATCTTAAAATCTTTTCATTAATAGTACAGTATAAATTTCACACTTGTCTGCTTTAAGCAGGTTGTTAAATCTAAGGGGTATTACGGTAAATCATTCTTGGAAAAGGTATTGCCTCTCTTAAATGATCTAAACCGCAAATCCAACTTACAGTTCTTTCTAATCCTAAACCAAAACCAGAATGAGGAACAGATCCGAATCTTCTTAAATCCAAATACCATTCGAAAGCACTTTGAGGAAGATTGTGTTCTTTAATTCTTTCTAAAAGAAAATCAAGATTATCTTCACGCTGACTACCACCAATAATTTCACCATAACCTTCAGGTGCAAGAACATCAACGGCAAGAGCATACTTTGGATCATTTGGATCACGTTTCATATAAAACGCTTTTACTTCCGCCGGATAATGATGAACCATTATTGGTCTGTCAAATTGTTCCGATACTATAGTTTCATCAGCTCCGCCGAGATCGTCTCCCCATTTAAAATCTACTCCGTTCTTTCTTAATATCTCAACTGCTTCATCATAGTGAACACGTGGAAAAGGTCTTTTTACTTTCTGAAGTTTTGTTGTATCGCGTTCAAGTACTTTTAATTCCTCAGCTTTTTCAGTTAAAATTGTTTGAACAATATATTCTAAAAATTCTTCTGCAAGATCCATGTTATCATTTAAATCGTTGAATGCGACTTCGGGTTCTACCATCCAGAATTCTGTTAAGTGCCTTCTGGTTTTTGATTTTTCTGCACGGAAAGTAGGACCAAAAGTATAGACTTTACCAAGCGCCATAGCGCCGGCTTCTGCATAAAGTTGTCCTGATTGAGTTAGATATGCATTACCCAGGTCAAAATATGGTGTTTCAAATAATGTGGATGTTCCTTCTACAGCATTAGGAGTAAGGATTGGCGGATCCATCAAAGTGAAACCTTTGTTATCAAAGAAATCACGAATTGCTTTTACAATCCGATGACGGATTTTCAAAATTGCTACTTGTTTGCTGGATCTAAGCCATAAATGTCTGTTGTCGAGTAAAAATTCAATACCGTGGTCTTTTGGAGTTATTGGATAATCGTGAGCTTCAGATATTATTTTTAAATCTGTTGCGTCTAATTCATATCCACCCGGTGCACGTGGTTCTTCTTTAACTTTACCTGTAACCTCAATAGATGATTCCTGCCCTATTTTATCAGCGATATCAAATACCTCGGCAGCCAAATTACCTTTGAAATACACACATTGGAGATAACCTGATCCCTCGCGAAGGATAATAAATTTAATTTTACCGCTTGAACGCTTATTAAAAAGCCAGCCTCGGAGGGTTACTTCCTGTCCAACGAATTTTCCAAGATCACTTATTGTAATTTTCTGCATTAAATCTGTAAAATTTCTTAAAAAATTGATTGTCAAATATAAAGAGAGGGTCTAAAAAAAACCAATTAAATACCAATTAAAGATTTATATTCTCCCATTCTGATTTTATTCAGTAACATTAAATGTATACAAGAACATCATCAAATATGGGTTAATAATTTTAAGTCAACAAGAATTGATATCATAACTTTAAGTAGTTCTTTAGCTCGAATAGATTATCTAATACTAAAATTCCGTTTTTATTTAACCTGGCTTTAGTTTGATGTCCGTCTGCAATTAAAATAGAATTAACACCCATTGCTTCTGCAACTTCATAATCGTGCAAAGTATCACCAACAAAAAGCACTTTTTCTGTTGGAAGATTTAATTTATCAACAAGTAATAAACCGAGATGAGTTTTACTGCCTGCATAAATGTTATCAAGCCCAATTATATGATTGAAATATTTAGTAAGGTTATAATGATCCAGAATCCTTACCAGATTATCATGCAGATATGCGGAAAGTACAGATTGTCCAATTCCTTTTTTATGGATTGCTGATAAAACATCTATAGTCTTTTCGAACAATGAACATGATAATTTTTTTTTCTCATATTCATCGATAAAATCTTTTCCCAAAACTTCAAAAGACTTTTTCGAAAAATCTAATCCAGCAGCTTCGTAATACTTCTGAACCGGGAAAGTAAATATTTCACGATATTTTTTTAATGATAATTCGGGTAACTTATTTTGAACAAGAATTCTATTGATAATATTTTTACAATAATCAACATCATTTAATAGAGTACCATTCCAGTCCCAAATAATATGTTTATAATTTTTTATCAATTAATTCTCTCATTCTATTTGATAATTCATAAATTAACTCAGCTGTAATACCCCAAATAACTTCTTTTGCAGTTTTATATACTAATACGCGATGTTTACCGTTTGTCCAGGGAGAAGAATATTTTTCCGGCAGACCTAATTCTTTGACAGGTAAAAGTTCCTCTTTTTTACCATCTTCTTTGATTAAATAAGGATGCAGTTCAAGTCTTGTAAAATATTGATCTGGTTTGTTCTGGATAAAATAATGCAGCGGAATTAAAAATACTTCATCAACTTCGGATTTATCGATAGCTAATTTATCCAATGAATCAATCTTTAAAATCCCAAGATAAGATTCAACTATCACTCCCATAGGTGCAACTAATGTACCTATCTTCCCTAAAATATCTATATCGTTCTTTTTAATCCCTAATTCTTCACAAGTTTCTCTAACGGCTGTATCTAAAAAATTGCTGTCAGTCTTTTGATCAAAATGCCCGCCGGGAAAACTAATCTCACCCGGCTGCCTAACATTAATTGATCTTTTTTGGAAGAGTATAAATTCCTGATCATCTAAAATAATTATTGGAATAAGTACAGCAGAATTAAGATAATTTTCTTTACCAATAATAGAACTTCCGCTGGAAATGATTTGATTGAAATGAGCTCGGTAATTCATTTAAAAAAAATTATAGATTTAATATTAATTAGCGAACCAAATATAACAGCAAATTAATTTATCTTTTAATATAAATTTTCAGATACGCGAATCTAATCAATCAATTCATTTATAATTTTTTGGAATGAATCAAAATCCATTTTGCCATAAATTTTTTGAACTAATTTACCTTCTTTACTGTATATAAAAGTTGCCGGTAGAGTTCCACTCCAATCTTTATCTAAAAAATTAATTAATGCTTCATCATTACCCAATCCATTAACAAATAAATTGAAATTAACTTTTAATTTATCTGCAAATGGTTTTATTTTAGAATTAATTTCGTCGGGATAATCGACACTAATTCCTACGATATCAACTTTATCTTTATATAAATTATTTAGTTTTATTAAATCCGGAAATTCTTCACGGCAAGGGACACACCAGGTTGCCCAAACATTCAGGAGTAAAATCTTATCCGATCTTTGTGAAATAAGATTTTCAAATCCTGGCTTATCAAGTAATTTTATATTATCCTGCGAAAAACTAATTGATGATAATAAAAATATTAAAGTAATATATTTTAAAAGATTGTACATCGTTATTACACTCTTTTAATAGTACAGCCAAATGCCTTTGTTTTGGGATTTGATATTTGTTTACCGCTTAAAATTTCATCAAGTGTATTTCTCAGATCTTGTACTTTAATATCTTCTTCTCTTCTCGAATCATCAATTCTGCCATGGTATAACAGATTAAAATCCGAATCAAGTACAAATACTTCCGGTGTAAAGGAGGCTTTGAACTTATCTGCAATTATATTTTTTTCGTCTTTAAGAATTGTGAATGTTAGATTATTTTTAATTGCGTGGCTTCTAATATCTGAAACTGATTCTGATTTATTGGAATTAATCCCGATTAACTGAACACCTTTGTCTTTATAATCCTGATATATTTTTTCCATTCTAAGATTGTATGCATTGGAAACCGGACATTCAGTAGCAATAAATATTAATACAATTGCCTTCGAATTTTTGTAATCCGATAATGAATGTTCTTTACCTTTATAATCTTTTAATGTAAAATTTTCAAATTTTTCTGTTGATAAACTAAATGCATATGAAAATATAATTACTGTGATTACAACTAAATTGAGAATGATTGATCTGAACATATTAACCTCCTGTATCCATTGTTTTTATTACAAGTATATTATGAAGATAATTACTGTGCAACACTTTTATTTTGGACAAAGTTTAATGAGATCAGTCTTTTGAAAATGCAGTAAAGTTAACCGTATGGTTTTATAAATCTTGTTTATCAATATGGATAAAAAATAAAAGCCCTGAAATTTATTTTCAGGGCTAAATAGAATTGAACTTATAATTAAGTAACTGCACAAATGCAGTTATAAATCATTGACTTTTTAGAAATGTACGTTAAGAATAACGCTTGCAGTTCCAATTCCGAAAGAAGTAGCACTAGGACCTTCAACAGTTACGTTACCTGTTTTCTGTTCAGGTTTTCCTAAACTTCTAAAACCAAGTGTGTATTTTCCACCAAGTGATAATCCTTCGGTAAAATACCAGTCAAAACCAAAATTAATTCCAGCACCAAAACCTGTACCTGAGTACTCTGTAGTTGTAGTTGTACCAGCTTCGGTGTCATCGATAGTTGCTGAATTAGTACCAAAATTTAGATTAATTCCAAAATAAGGTGATACACTATAAAGTGGTTTTAAATGGTAATTAGCATCAACACCAACACCAAATGCAGTTGAAGATATCTCTGTTTTATCTCCATTAGCAGCTTCTTGTGTAGTTGATCCTGAACCAAAGCTTAATCCTAATGTTACGCCAATTTCATCTGTAAAGAAATATCTGAAACCAGCACCCATTAAATCCATGTTAGCTTGATTGTAAACCGAAGTTGTGCTGACGTAAACCGGATCAAAATTACTCTGGAATGGTGTATATCTAAAAACGAAAGATTTTGAACCTTGTCTTACTTCCGGTTTTGGACCATCATAAGACCCATTTACTTGTGAAAATGACAAATTTGCTGCGAAAAACAGAACTACGAAGAACGCTACGATCGATTTCATTTTTGCTCCTTTTGATATGAATGTTTTGTTTATGATTAAATCAATTATTCCATTGTTTAATAACAATCATTGTACCAGATGAAATAATGAATTTATTTGAAATTTGAATAAAATTAAACGAATTGAACAATTTTTACAGGTAATAAATAACGTATGTAATTTTTTTTGCAACTCGTTTTTTTTGACCGGCAATAATAGGAACAATTTTGATTTCCATATATGATTTATATCAATATTATCGCCGTATGAATTATTAAGTCACAAAAGTGAAAATAATTATTTAGATATAAATTTCAGGTAAAAATAAAAAATGCCCAAATCTTCTGATATTAAGCATTTTTTAAGAGGTTGAGTATCTAACACAAAAAGGTAAATCCTTTTTGTTTAATCCAGAGAATTGGACTTATTGTTTTGCTTCCCGGATTTGGTGAATATCAATTCATAAAGTGAGACTCCAGCCATAATAAAATAGGAAGAATAAATTAATACTGCTGAGATAATAGTTAGATATATAAAATCACTGCTTACAAACCGTACTAACCATAATGAACCAAATGAGATTACTGTTGAAAAAAAAGGTTCAACGATCAGGATATTTTTTAAAACTCCAGTTATAACTGAATTGAAAAAAAATATAATAGTTAAAGGGAGAAATATTAAGCTAAATCCAATTACGTGATTGTGTGTTGTAATCAACATCTCTGAAATATTTTTAGCATAAGTTTCAGGTATATCAAATTCTTCACTCAGCGTTTCTGATTCATTACCTTTAAATCTTTCAATAGCCCCACTTGATGAATAGTTAGTTGTATAATTCAAGTACACAAGTCCTGTAATAACTCCCATCGTCAAGGCAATAAGAAAAGATATCAATATGCGTTTTAAACCGTCGTCAAGTTGAGATAGTGTTATGTTCATATTCCTTTTTTTATTTTGTTAAATAATAATGTTAATTTTTTTATACCAAGCGTAACTGAATTTACCGATATAGTTGCTCCACTAATTGAACTAACTTCTTCACCGACTTTAAACGATGAGTCCGAATTTTTTCCTTTAAACTGCTCATTCCAGCTTTTTTGAGATACTGCACCGCCATAAGCTTCTCTGTACTTAACAATATTTGTTGAGATTATTGAACCATCTAAATTAAATATTACTAAGAAAGTAATTGGTTGAGATTTACCATAAACATTATCCAGCAAAGCTGTGGCTTTTAAAGTATTGCCTTCAAATATTTTAAATACATAAATATGTGCGCCAAAGAACTTCTGTTTTACTTTTTGTTCTATTTCATTACGTAACTTCGCTTCAATTTCGTATTTCTTCATTGTTATAGTTATATCACTTTTAAACTCATCTCTTATAATTTTTTCAGCTGCTTCCTTTATTTCCTGAGGATGAGCCAAATTATTTCCCAGTAAAAATATTATACCTATGAGCAATGACTTCATAATTATTTCAGTTATACTTGAATGCTTATTTCAAAATTAAAACATATATCCAACACCAAGGTTTATCGATGTTGATTTTGTATCGTTTAATTCCTGTTTGTTAATGCCATAATCAAATTTTAAAACAATATTCTCGATTGGTTTTACAGAAGCTCCGATAATCCATTGTTGAATATGGTATTGCTTTTCAAGATCATCACCGGTTTTTGTGTCTGCAGCTGTGTTGATATTTGAATATCTTAGGAAAGGAATTATTTGTGTTTTTATGTTAAAAAGGCTGCTTATATTATATCCCAAATCTATATAAAAACCTCGTGATGATTTGATCTCCTGGTTATCGTAAGAAATATTCCCAAACTCAAAAACACCATAGAAGTTATGAATATTATACTGCGTATGAAGTTCAACTAGGTTTACCGGTACATTGACACTATCACCTTTTGCTTTGTTAGTTGTAAATGAT
>DASVGS010000478.1:0-11223 GCA_036379435.1 Ignavibacteriaceae bacterium | reverse complement strand
AAACCTAAATCAATACAGGAACCTAAAGAACAAACTAAACAAACAGGAAAGAAAGAGATAAAAGAATTCCGTTTGCCCGATTTGGGAGAAAACATTGAATCAGCTGATGTTGTAAATGTGCTTGTAAAAGCTGGAGATAATGTTGAAAAGGATCAGGCAATACTTGAAATTGAAACCGATAAAGCTACAATTGAAGTTCCTTCCACTTTAGCAGGTAAAGTTGTTGAAGTTTTAATTAAAGCGGGCGACAAAGCAAAAGTTGGTGAAGTAATGATGAAGGTTGAAACAAGCGATGCAGCTTCCGCTGAGCCTAAAGCAGTTGAAACTATTGTGCCTAAGCAAGAAGATGTTGTTGAAAGCAAACCGAAAGAAGAAACCTCAGCACCGCCTACTGGTGAACGACCATCGGTTCAGACTATGGAAGCACCGGATAAACAACCGCCAATATTTAAAGGCGCAGCTCCTGCGGCTCCATCCGTAAGAAGAATTGCAAGAGAAATTGGAGTTGATATTAATAAAGTTCCAGGCACAGGTCCCAATGGCAGAATTTCGATGGATGATGTTAAAGCTTTTTCAAAGAAGTTACACGAATCTTATGCTCAAGGTGGCGGATCAGGATTAAACATCAAAACAGAAACTCTACCTGATTTTTCAAAGTTTGGTGAAATTAAAAAAGTTGAGATGACAAATATCCGCAAAAAAACAGCGGATCATCTTAGCTATGCATGGGCTACAATTCCACACGTTACACAATTTGATAAAGCTGACATCACTCTTCTGGAAAAATCAAGAAAAGAATTAAATAAAAATTCAGAGACTAAATTAACCGTTACAGCAATTCTTGTAAAAGTAATTGTAGAAGCTTTAAAGAAATTCCCTCAGTTCAACAGCAGTATTGATATGGAAAAAAAGGAAATTATTTACAAGAATTATTTTAACATCGGAATTGCTGTTGATACTGAATTTGGTTTGATTGTTCCTGTTATAAAAAATGCTGAGAAGAAATCCTTAACTGAAATTTCTGTTGAGATGAATTCCCTTGCAGAAAAAGCTCGCAATAAAAAAATTGGATTGGATGATCTGCAAGGCGGATGTTTCTCAATTTCAAATCTTGGAGGAATTGGCGGGACTTATTTTACTCCGGTTGTTAATTCGCCTGAAGTTGCAATACTTGGTGTATCACGCGGAGCTTATGAACCAGTGTGGAATGGCTACGGTGTTTTTGAACCAAGATTGATGCTTCCATTATCATTGTCTTACGATCATAGAATTATTGATGGAGCAGATGCAATAAGGTTTTTAAGATTTGTTGTTGAAGCATTGGAAAATCCAATAAAACTACTTTAATAAACGATTGCTCAATTGTTAGATTGTTGCATTGCTAAAAAGCAATTTAACAATTGGGCAATGAAACAATAAAAATTTAAAACTATGTCAGAAAAAATAAAATTAACTGTTGTCGGCGGAGGACCTGGCGGATATGCTGCTGCGTTTCTTGCTGCTGATCTTGGAATGGATGTTACGCTTGTAGATCTTGATAAAAACCCCGGCGGCGTTTGTCTTTATCGCGGATGCATCCCTTCTAAAGCATTGCTTCACGTTGCAAAACTTATTAATGAAGCAGAAGAAGCTAAGAAATGGGGAATCGAATTTGGCGCGCCTAAAATAGATATTGATAAACTTCGTGATTTTAAAAATAAAGTTGTTAATCAACTTACCGGTGGACTTGGACAGATCTCTAAGCAAAGAAAAATTAATTTTATTCAGGGCAGAGCAAGTTTTGTAAACTCATCAACTTTAAACATTGAAAAAGTTGATGGACAAACAATCGAACATTCATTTGAAAAAGCTATAATTGCAACAGGATCTGTTATTGCGACCATTCCTTCTTTAGATATTAAATCCAAAAGACTACTTAATTCAACATCTGCACTTGATCTACCGGAAATTCCAAAATCTCTTTTAGTCGTTGGCGGAGGTTATATCGGACTTGAGCTTGGCTCAGTTTATCAGGCATTGGGAACAAAAGTATCAGTTGTTGAAATGATGCCCGGACTTTTACCAGGCGCTGATCGTGACCTTGTTAATTATCTTTCTATCCGTATAAAAAAATCTTTTGCCGAAGTTATGGTTAACAGCAAAGTTTTAGAAATGAAAGAGGTAAAAGACGGAATTAGTGTTAAGATTCAGGATGATAAGGGAAATGTTGCAGATAAAGTTTATGATTATGTTTTAATGTCAATCGGAAGAAAACCGGAAACACGCGGACTTGGATTAGAAAACACAAAAGTTACTTTAACAGATCGTGGATGGATAAAAGTTGATAAACAATTAAGAACAACTGATCCAAATATTTTTGCAATTGGTGATATTGCAGGTGAACCAATGCTTGCACACAAAGCATCACACGAAGGAAGAGTTGCCGTAGAAGTTATTGCAGGACATAAAGCTTACTTCGAACCACTTGCAATTCCTGCTGTTGTTTTTACTGATCCTGAAATTGCCTGGGCCGGATTGACAGAAGAACAGGCAAAGAAAGAAGGAGTGAAATACGAAATTGCAAAATTCCCATGGGCAGCAAGCGGAAGAGCGGTTACTCTCGATCGAAATGATGGTGTAACAAAATTAATTATTGATCCCGATTCACAAAGATTACTTGGAGTTGGAATTTGTGGCCCCGGTGCGGGAGAATTAATTGCAGAAGGAGTTCTGGCAATTGAAATGGGCGCTAATGTTACAGATTTAAAATTAACAATTCATCCCCATCCAACATTATCTGAAACGATAATGGATGCTGCGGAAGTTTTCTTCGGACAGAGTTCGCACTATTATAAACCTAAGAGATAAATATTTAATATGCATTTAAAGAAAAACCCAATTCCTTTTAGGAATTGGGTTTTTAGTTTTAAATATAGTTTAGATTTTTTAATCCATTTTTAATTCAATTTCCTGACGCCAATCTAAAAGCATTGTTTTATTTAAAGCCTGAATTCCTTCTTTAGTAACAGTACTTGGGGCAGGAACCAGCTCATTTAGTTTATCAAAAACTATAAAACGATTTTCGCTGCTTACTAATTGCATTAGATGCCATAAAGAAAGCGATTCTTTTTTTGTTATTAGTGATAAAATTGTTCCGATTGATACATCATTAACACCTGAAAAGTTTTCCAGCAGACTAATAAGTTCGGGTGAAGAATCAGACGGGTAAGGGATTGCGTACTTGCCTCTTGTAATTAAACATCCAAAATTCTTTGGAACATAAGAGTCAAATTCCTTAATATTAACTATAACCCAGCCGCTTTCAACATTTAATTTGCAAGTTGCACTTGCTTCAACATTTAAACGGAACGCACCACCTTTATACAACTCTGTAAATTTTGCTAAAGGAGTAAGTACTGTAAATACATCTGCGGCATTACCCTCAAATTTTCTGATTTGACCCCGCTCTAAACTAATTTCATTATTATTTTTTGTGCGGGAAACAATTGTCGAATTCTCGATTAGTAACCTCCCCATATCAGGAATAGAAATGGTGACAGAGGAGTTGGAATCAGTTTCAATAGTGCTTTCTGCTTCAAACATATCGCCGTTCTTCATCTCTGTTTTATCTAACACAGGTTTTCCGGTAAATTGAATTGTTTCCCATCCACTGCCCGAAGAAGTTAAGAAATTATAAAGTACAATTATTATGATTATTCCCAGTACTGCAAATCCGGCTTTTTTTATTAGTTCAGCGTTTATTCTAAAATTCTTTTTTGATTTAATTAAATCTTTCTGAACTACTTCTTCTTTAGGTTCCGGAAATATTTCTTCTTCGCTTTTTTCTTGTTTTTCTGTTTCGGCAAGAGCTGCAGCAATATATTCCTGTTCTTTTTGCTCACGGATTTTTTCATCCATTATATATGAAAAAATTCCATCTCTAACTTCGTTTGCCGGTTGAAGCTCTGCAACAACTTTTGAAATACTTTGCAGCATTACAGTTTCGTTTGAAAGGGAAGGTTCACTTTCAACAAGCTTTTTAATTGCAATATCTAAATGAGTTTTTACCTGATCCTTTTTAATTCCCATTAAATCAGAAATTTCTTCAATGGTATAGCCCTCAATTTTATTAAGAACAAAAATCATTCTTTCCTGATCTGGTAATTCAAGAATATGTTTATCCAGTTCATCTTTTGATTCAAGTTCTTTTAGCTCGTGGTGATCTATTTTTGTCTTTTGCTTTTTGGATCGAAGTGATTCTATGGTCTGATAAACAGTAATTGCACTTAACCATTTAAGAAATGAAGAATCAGTCCGAACTAAATTTATTTTTTTCCAGGCTTCAATAAAGGTTTGCTTTGTTATCGTTTCAGCCATGGATTTATTTGCGGTAAGTCGTAAAGCAAAGGCGTAAATTTTTCCAAGATTCATCTGGAACAGCTGTTCAATAGCAGCATTGTTGCCTTGTTTAGCGTTTTCAATTAATGATCTGACAAACTTGTTATCTAAACTCAAATTAAATCTCCAGATTTATAAAGACAATGTAACAAAATTAGTCTAACAAAGTTTAAATATCTACTTAAAGATGGACAATTAGTTATAATTAAAGTAGTTTTTTTAATTCCTGCATCGTATTTACGGGTTGATTGCAGGCATAATCACGACAAACATAAAACGTCGTCTTATTTTTTATTAATTTCATATCAACAACAAAAGGTGCTATTTCTGTAAGTTCGGTATCTTTAGTAACATTTTTACTAATTATAATTTTGTTTGGATTATAAGTTTCTCTTATAATTTTTAATCCTTCGGTAAAAGCAGTATCTCTCAGATCTGACACGATTACAATCTCTGTTGAGGATGAAAATAAATAATCCAGTCCGCACATAAACATACAAAATGCAGAAGGAGATTTTGAAATAAACCCTGAAAAACATCTTACGAGTTTATCGGCTTTCTTTTCAAAATAAATATTTGATGTATATCTGCTGAGTTTTATAAGATTTATTAAAGCGATTGAATTACCCGATGGAATAGCGCCATCATAAACGTCTTTTTGTTTTGAAATAAGCTGCTCACTGGATGATGCCACAAAATAAAACCCGCCATTTTCATTATCCCAAAATTCTTTCATCAAAATGTCATTTAATAGGATTGCTCGTTTAAGAAATTTAGTATCAAATGTTGTTTCATAAAGATCAATCATTGCATTGATAAGAAATGAATAATCATCAATATGTGCAGCTAATCCGGCTTCATTATCCCTGTAACGATGAATCAATCGGCCAGTATCATCCATTAATTTTTTCTCTATAAATAAGTAAGCATTAATTGCTGCATCTGCAAATTTTTTATTGTCAAATGCCTGTGCTGCTTTAGCAAACGCAGAGATCATCAAACCATTCCAATCGGTTAAAATTTTATCATCCTTGTGCGGATGTATTCTTTTCTTTCTGTAATTATAAAGTTTTTTACGGATGGTCTCCATTTTTATAGAAAAATCATTTATATCAAGGTTAAGTTCATTCGCAAGTTCTTTGTAAGATTTTTTAAGATGCAGAATATTTGTTCCCGGCATAATCCCTTTTGATTCATCAATCCAATTGCCTGCTTCTTCAACATTAAAAATTTTAATTGCAAAATCTGATTCATTTTTATCCAAAATATTTCTAATCTCATCCGCATCCCATAAATAAAACTTTCCTTCTTCACCTTCGCTATCGGCATCTTCCGCTGAATAAAATCCGCCTTCAGGATGTGTCATATCTCTAAGGACATATTCCAAAATTTCTTCAGCAGTTTTTTTATAAAAATTATTCTTTGTTACCAGGTAAGTCTCAGTATATGCCATCGCCATCATCGCCTGATCATAAAGCATTTTTTCAAAATGCGGTACCAGCCAGTGCTGATCTGTTGAATATCGTGCAAATCCAAATCCAATGTGATCATAAATTCCACCATAACGCATTTGCTCCAATGTTTTCTCCATCATCTCAAGTGCCTTCGGTTCATTTTTTCTTTTCCAATATCGCAATAAAAATAAAAGATTATGAGGTGAGGGGAATTTAGGTGCATTACCAAATCCACCTGATATATTATCATACCGTTTACTTATCTCAATGTAAGTTTCATCAAGAATTGATTCATTAATTTCAACTGTATCCAAGTTCAAATTTATTTTGTTCAAAGATAAAGCGATCTCATTTGCTGATTCCATTACCTCAACTCTTTTGTTAAGCCAAACTTCTTTTAATTTTGGAATTAGTTCAATCATTCCGATTCTATTAAATCTATTTCGTTTCGGAAAATAAGTTCCGGTAAAAAAAGGTTTTTTATCAGGAGTCATTACAATTGTAAGAGGCCAACCACCGCTTCCGGAAATCATCTGGCAAACAGCCATATATATACCATCAATATCCGGGCGTTCTTCGCGGTCAACTTTTATTGATACAAAAGTATCATTCATCAGCTTTGCAACTTCTTCATCTTCAAACGATTCCTTTTCCATTACATGACACCAATGACAGGTGGAGTAACCAATTGAAAGAAAAATTGGTTTGTCTTCTTTGCGGGCTTTCTCAAATGCTTCATCAGTCCAGGGAAACCACTCAACCGGGTTATAAGCATGTTGAAGTAAATATGGACTTTTCTCGTTAATAAGTTTGTTCGGATTCTTCATAAAAGTTTAGATAAAGTTAAATTTGTTATGTAAGATACCAATCAAATCCTGTTGTTAAAATTACGCTTTTTTGATAAGTTGCCACACGATTTAACACATTTAAAAATCAATAAATAATTTTAAAAATGGAAAAAAAGAACGATTTGTTTCTTCCAGCAGTACTAATAGGAATAAGCTTCATCATTGGTGTTGTTGTATTTACCAATGCATGGAAGTCAAACCAGCAAGCTAATCAAACAATAAGTGTAACCGGATCTGCAAAAAAAGAAATTGTATCGGATCTTGGGTTTTTAAGAGGAACAATTTCCGTACAATCATCAACATCTGAAAATGCTTATGTAGAATTGAACAGGCAAAAACCGATTTTGATTTCATATCTAAATAGTAAAGGATTTTCTAAAGATAAAATAGAATTTTTTACAATAAATAATTATCCCGTTTATGAAATGAGTGAGCAGGGTTATCAAACTGGAAGAATTATCGGATATGTTTATAGCCAGCGTATGGAAATTCAATCATCAGATGTAAAACTTATTAAGGATATTTCTTTAGATATAACCTCGCTGATTCAAAAGGGAGTAAATTTTAATGTTGAGCAGCCGGAGTATCATTACACTAAAATGGCGGATTTGAAAATTGAAATTCAGGCAGCGGCAGCAAAAGATGCTATGATAAGGGCACAAAAAATTGCAGAAGCTACAGATAGAGATCTTGGACCGATGCGGAATGCAAGAATGGGCGTTCTCCAAATTACTCCAAAATTTTCAAATGCCGTTTCAGATTATGGTATAAATGATCTTAGCTCTATTGAAAAAGAAATTGTTGGTGTTGTAAATGCTTCATTTGAAATTGAATAGAATACATTCAATGGGTAATTTCAAAAAATGGTAATTATTAAACTGATTTTATAATTGTATTATATTTTAACAAGTAAATTTTTGACAACAAACTAATTATAGAAATATGACAAAACCTCAAATATGGGTAGCCGCTTTTTTAATTTTATTTATTATCCTTTTTATGATCGGCCGTTTAACAAAAGAAGATGAGATGCCGGTTAAAGATTTTTCCGGAATGAATGATTCCCCAATGAGTCAGCAATCATCCGAAGAAATGACTGGTGAAAAACTTGTTATGTCTTTTGGTTGCATTAATTGCCACGGTGCTGATCTTGCCGGAACAAATATGGGTCCTTCTTTAAAAGGAATAAAGCAATACTGGAACAGCAGGGATAATCTTATCAACTATCTTCGTAATCCAAATTCATTTATGGATTCTGATAGATTTAAAGCTTACAAAGAAAAATATCCAAATGGAATTATGCCTTCATATGGAAATAAAGATGTAAAAGATTTAGGTAAGATAGCCGATTATCTTCTTACTCAATAAACTTATAAATTTAAAATTAAAAGGCGATTCATTTGAATCGCCTTTTTTTGTTTTGATTAATATTTTAGACGAGTTGTTTATTTCATTAACATCATTTTACGTGTAGATGTAAAATTATCAGCCTTTATTGTGTAAAAGTACACTCCTGAAGTAAAGTCCTGTGCATCAAATTTTACATTATGTTTTCCGCTTTCCATAAAACCATCCACAAGAGTAGCCACTTCAGATCCCAGAATGTTATAAATCTTTAGAGTTACATAACCTGAGTTAGCCAGCGAGAAATTTATTTCTGTAACAGGATTGAATGGATTAGGATAATTTTGAGCAAGAGAATATTCTCTTACATTTTCAAAATCAACTTCTACGGAATTATAGATTTTTGAAGTGCCATCAAAATCAATTTGTTTTAATCTGTAATATGATTTACCTGCAACAGGATTTTTATCAACATAAGTGTAGGATGTTTTTTCTGTTGTGGTTCCATTGCCGTTTACAAATCCTAATTTTTGCCAGCCGGAATTTGATTTTACTGAACGTCGCTCAATCTCAAATCCCATATTATTTGTTTCTGAAGCAGTACTCCAGTTTAACAGAATATCATCATCTTTTGTAACAGCAGTAAAGGATGTTAATTCAACAGGTACAATTCCATAAACAAGAACTCCAATATCGTCAACGTACCAGCCATCTTTTACTAAAGAAACATCAGTCTTTAATTCAAACTTTAACTTAACCTGGTTAGTATTATAATTAGATAAATCCATTACTTCGTTTACCCAGTTTGCTTGTACACCGTCATAAAGAGGTTCGCCAGCTGGTTGAAAACTACCTGTTCCAGGATTTGTGTATGAACCGGTAAGAGGAATCCATGTGCTGCCGTTATTAGTTGATATTTCAACCTGACCATAATCATAATCAGATTCAATATCATACTTTGTCCAGAAACTTAATCTTGGATGATCATTAGCCGAAAGATCGATAGCATTTTTCAAAGTCATGGTAACTGTGGCATTGCTTACGTAATTGCCTGTTTTACTATCAGTAAACGAAGTCGGTGAAGAATGGAAAGATAAATTAGTCGCTTCCCATTTTGGTATTGATGGTGTAGCGGTAATATTCCACAATAATAACGGATCGTTTGTTGTGTCGGCAAAAATAATTATCGGTGTTCCTGTAATAAAACTTAATGTATCTGTAAACATTGGTATGCCTGAAGTTGAAACAGTTAAAAACATTTTAACAATAACATCTGCAGGCATGGTATTATCAATTGTAAAAGATAAATTTTGATTATTACTTACTGTAGTACGCGCAGCTATGTTTCCGATATTTATCGGTGAGGAGTTAATAGTAATTAAAGGATTATCTGAAGCCAATGAAAGCGAAATATTTGATGCATCACTTAATCCTTTGTTTCTTAACTGCGGAACAATCAACTCTACATTATCCCCACCGTTAAAATATGTTTGATTAAAACTCGGGTTTACTGCTTGTACATATTCACCTGCAACTAATGCATAATATAAGTTTGGTTTTAAATTTTCAATTGCAAGAGGAAATATTTCTGCCTGAGTAGGCCAAAAGCCAGTGCTTCCAACTTCAGGGGTCATTGCAAATATTTTTCCATGATTTAATACAGTATCGCCATCATAAAAATAATCATCACTATTGCCCCTTGTGCTGTATCCTACAGTTTCAAGATCAAGTCCATATGTATATCCATTAAATGCTGTAATATCACGAGCAAACTCTCTAAAAATTGCTGTGTCAGCTGTCTCATGTCCAAGGGCACCATAAGGATAGATTAATAAATTACTGTAAGTGTGATAATTAAGTGCATTTTTAAAATATCTGGTTGCCAAAAATTCTTTCATACTGTATGTTTCCAACTCAGAAAATGGAGCAGTTCCTCTGTAAGTATCGCTTGATGGAGTTGTACTGGAGCCACCGTTGGGTGCATTCCAGTAAGTGTAGGGTCCATAATTTCTGTTCAGATCAACGCCATAACTTCCACCATTATTTTTGCGGTTCTTTCTCCACATTCCACCACCGTTAGGATTGGTAATATGATTGTATTCATATCCATCAGGATTAAAAACAGGAATAAAATATAACTCACGGTTATTTACGATATACTGCACAGAGGGATTTGAGTTGTAATTTTCTAAAAGGTAGTACATAAAATAAAGCATTTGCATCATGCTCTGTGGTTCTCTTGCATGATGAAGAGCCGTATAAAGCACTTCTGGTTCGTTTTCATCAACATCAGGATTATCAGAAATTTTTACCATATAAATTGGTCGGTTTTCAATAGTGTTGCCAATTGACACTTTGCTGGTAATTAAATTAGGATAAAGTTGTCTCATACTATCCAATTTAGAAACAACTTCTGCCAGTGTATAAAAACCTCCCATCGATCCAAATCCAAAACCTTCTACACCATAGTTATCTTTACTCTTCTGTATAATTTCCGCTTTTTCTGATGCAGAAAGTTTTGGTTGATTTGAATAATATTCAAACCAATCATCAATCAGCACTTCAAAGCTAAAGCTTGTCATCTGAAGTTTTTGATAATCATCTTCATCTAAAAAAACAATAATTGAGTTGTCTTTTGTTATTTGCGGATGATCAAATTCCAATCCTAGGTTTTGAAGTTCAGTAATATCCTGAAGTGTTTGGATATGAATTTTTACTTCTTTATAATTTTGAGAGTATGAAGCAATTGAAAAGAGAGTTACAAACAAAACTGTAAATAGATATTTCATAAATTACCTTTTAGGAAAAATTGATATTTTAATAAGTCAAATTACATGATTAATTGAAATAAGTTCAATGTTTAGATGATAATAATTTTATTAAGTCTCAGTAATAACATTAAAATCATTACTAATTATTTTGCATAAAAAAGGAATACAAAGATGAAATCATCAAACAAAATTAAGGTTTATGAAAAACCAACCTGTACTACCTGTAGAAAAGTTGCAAAAACTTTCTCGGAGCTGGGCATTGATATTGAAAAGATTAACTATTACGTAGATCCATTTACCAAAACACAACTCAAATCTCTTTTAACAAAAATGAAAATGAATCCATCAGAACTACTACGAAAAAATGATGAAGCCTATAAAAAACTTAAATCACAAATTGAAAAACTTGACGAAAATGAAATTCTTGAT
>DASVGS010000477.1:0-3138 GCA_036379435.1 Ignavibacteriaceae bacterium | reverse complement strand
CCGGAATTACAATAGAAAATTATAACTCCGTTGATTTATTAGCAGATCAAAATGTCATTATCGAAAATGGTAATGAAGATGCATTTTTATTACTGCTGCAGGGTAAACCAATTAACGAACAGATAGTACAGCATGGACCATTTGTAATGAACAGCCCGGCAGAAATTCAACAAGCGTACAATGATTATAGAGCTACACAATTTGGCGGTTGGCCATGGTCAAGATATGATAATGTTCATCCATCAGAAACTGGAAGGTTTGCAAAATTTGCAGATGGGCATGAAGAAATTAAGTGATTAGTGATGATCAAAAATGGTGCATAATAAATTGACAACTGTGACCTTAAAAAAGGTATACAGTAAATTTGCATCTTCTGAATTGGGTATTAAAAAAACCCCGAAATACTTAAAATTCCAAAGTCTATTGTGCCCGAAAGGGGACTTGAACCCCTAAGAGATTGCTCTCACTAGCTCCTGAAACTAGCGTGTCTACCAATTTCACCATCCGGGCTTTTCAATTAATAATTTACAATGATCAATGTACAATGAACGTTTAAGTAAAATTTATAAATTGTACATTGTAAATTATACATTGTACATTAAATTTACCACTGACTGTCACCTTGTTTATTCTCATGAATAATTCTTCCTCCGCTGCCGGTATGAATTTCACAATAACCGGGCATTTTACTTGCATCAACTAAATCAGTATAAGTTTCGGGACAAGCATCAGTAGCTAATTTTGAATCACCAAGATTCATTGTTTCTTTACAAAATGTTGCCAGTTCTACACCTTCAGCAAGTGAAAAATATTTTAATGGAAGTTTTAATTCCTTGTAAGCACCTTCCATAAACATTGCCCATATTGGCAATGCTGCACGACCTCCCTGCCCATACCAGTTTGTAAACTTAACACGATGATCATCAAATCCTACCCAAACACCTGCTGTTAGATCAGGTGTAAATCCAACAAACCATGCATCAGAAAATTTTTGAGTTGTTCCTGTTTTACCAGCGGCCGGATAACTAAAATATTTTCTTACACCGGCACCTGTACCAAAGTTTACTACATCAGTCATCATATCTACCATAATTGATGATGTTTGTGGTGAGATTGCCTGAACCGATTCAGGAGTAAATTCATCAATCGTTATCCCATTTCTATCTTCAATTTTTAATATTGATATTGCATCGACATGAACACCTGAATTAACAAAAGATCCGTATGCAGATACCATTTCCAGTGGAGTAACTTCAACAGTTCCAAGTGCAATAGATGGATACGAATCCATTTTAGATTTAATTCCCATCCGTTGTGCAAACTTTACAACCTGATAAGGAGGAGCCATGTTGCTGATAGTCAATCTGCCGGCAATAACGTTTACTGAATTTGTCAAACCCCATCGCAAAGTTTCATATCCGCTGTAGTCATTACCTGCATTTGAAGGTGACCATCCGTTATAATTAAACTGTTGATTTAAAACTGTTGTAGCAGGAAAATATCCATTCTCAATGGCTGTTGCATACACAAAAGGTTTGAATGATGAACCTGGTTGTCTTCTAATTCCAGTTACGTGGTTCAATCCTCTTCCAAAATCCTGATTTTCGCCTCCAACTAGTGCTTTGATCAAACCAGTTTTGGGATCTATAACAACAAAGCCGACCTCAACTTTTGTTGCAACTTTCTTAACTGAATCAACAAAATCTTTATCATATTTAAGCTGGTTATAGATTTTTGCTTTTTCATTTTTAGTAGTAACAGTTCTGTACCGGGGATCATTATTTATTGCTTTATCGATAAGATCGCTTAGCAAAGATTTATTTCTATCCCAGTTCCAGTTTTTATCAAATAATGTTTGATATTCTGCCAGATGTTTTTTTGCAGAGCGATTAGCAATTCTCTGCATTCTCATATCAAGCGAAGTGTATATATTTAATCCATCCCTGTATAAATCATAACCATATTTATCCGCAAGCGGAGTCATTTGCTGTCTAATATATTCCAGAAAATGCGGAGCATCAGATTTAACATGACTTAATCTCTCCGAAGCAAGTTGTATCGGCTGCAGTTTAAGGCGATTGTACTCATCTTCACTAAGCATGTCACAATCCACCATATTATACATTACAAGATTTCTTCTTTGTAAAGCTGTTTCGTACCTTGCAACGGGATCATAATTAACTGATGATTTTAATAGTGCTACAAATAATGCCGCTTCTGGAAGTGTGAGGTCTTTTGCCCTTTTGTTAAAATATACCTTTGCTGCAGATTCAATCCCATAAGCACTTCGTCCAAAATAGGAAACATTCAGATATAGTTCGGCAATTTCATTTTTAGTAAATGTTTTTTCAATCTGTATTGCAGATATCCATTCGCGTATTTTTCTTACTGCCTTATCTACAGGATTTTCTCTTCCTTCTTTAAGTGCGTAAAGATTTTTTGCTAACTGCTGGGTAATTGTACTTGCACCCTCGCGAAGAGAAAGTGAAAAAGCATTTTTGATCATTGCTTTGACAAAACGCGGTAAATCCACACCCCAATGATCATAAAAATTTCTGTCTTCAGTTGCTATAAGAGCTTTAAGAACGTATGGCGGCAGGCTGTCAATGTCAGTTTCAATTCTGTTTTCGATATAAAACTGCCCGATCAATTCTCCGTCAGCAGAAAAAACACGGCTTGCAAGAACGGGTTTAGGATTTTCCAGCTCATCAAGTGAAGGCACTCCACTGATTGTATAAACTACTAATACTAAAAAGATAAAGGTTACAGAACCCCAAATGATCCATTTAGTTTTTTTATTTTTATTCTGTTTGATATTTTTTTTTGCCATAATTAAAGCAGTTGTCCTAATTCCAATCTATAATTTCAAAATTTTCTTTATATACACCGTAACAGGGTTTATCAATCCAGGAACCCAGATTGATGTAGAAACCGTTTTTATATTTTGTATAACATCTTTTATGCAAGTGCCCAAACATCACAAACTCAAAACCATGATCTATTTTAGATTTTGCAGCATCCAGCAGACCATCCTCTTCACCGTAATCTTTTTTAGTTGTGTAATCCCTGCTGGAGCGACTTGTTTTACTTGCTATACTTACACCAAGATCAGGATGAATCAACCCATACAACCATTGA
>DASVGS010000476.1:0-5843 GCA_036379435.1 Ignavibacteriaceae bacterium | reverse complement strand
ATCATTTCTTGAAGAACTTGAAGAAGATGATACATCAAACGAGAGATTGGAGTTTTTAGGTGATTCGGTGTTGAGTCTTGTTGTTGCTGAGTATCTTTTCGAAAATTTTCCAAAAGAAGATGAGGGTTTTATGACTAAGGTACGTGCAAAACTTGTTAATAGATTTGCTTTATCAGATGCAGCTGAAGAGATAGGATTGGCAAGCTTTATTCTTATAAATCAGAATTTGACAAATACATTTGCAAGAGCCTCTAAAACCGTTTTGTCTGATGCCTTTGAAGCAATAGTTGGTGCTATCTATTTGGATCACGGGCTTGAAACAGCTAAGAAGTTTATTAATAGAGTGCTGATTGAACCAATAACTAAAGCTGATGATTATCTGGTTGATGAGAATTATAAAAGTCAGCTTCTGGAATATGCTCAAGCTAATAAATTAGAAGCTCCAAGTTATGTTGTGATAAAGGAAGAAGGACCGCAGCATGATCGATTATTTACTATACGTGTAAATGTTGGTGAAGAATACTTTGGTATTGGTAAAGGGAAAAATAAAAAAACTGCCGAGCAAAATGCCGCAAAAGTAACTCTTAATAAAATTACCCGCTAATACTTAATTAACACTATTCTGCTAAAAAATACACTTATTTACCTGCTTATCTAAATCAGAATTACAAAGTTTTTACTTAATTTTGTTAATCAAATTAAAAAAATTTTAATAAGTAAATATTAAATAAAGAGAATATAATGAGATCATTAAACCATCCGGACATTTTTGAATCAAGACATATTGGACCAACTTCAGACGAAATTAATGAGATGATTAAACTTTGTGGAGTTGATTCTGTCGATCAATTAATTGATGAAACAATTCCCAATCAAATCAGACTAAAGAACAAATTAAATTTAGACGAAGCATTAAGTGAAAACGATTTTGTTAAGCATTTAAACTCTATAGCAGATAAGAATAAAATTTTTAAAAGTTATATTGGCATGGGTTATTATCCATCAATTCTTCCATCTGTTATACAAAGAAACATTTTAGAAAATCCGGGATGGTACACACAGTATACTCCATACCAGGCAGAAATTGCACAAGGTAGATTAGAAGCTTTATTAAATTTTCAAACTGTCGTTGCTGATCTTACTGCTTTACCAATTGCTAATGCTTCTTTACTTGATGAAGCTACTTCTGCTGCAGAAGCAATGATAATGTTTTATAATAATAGGAAAAAAGATAAGTCTAATTCTAAAAAATTCTTTGTATCCCAGGATGTTTTTACACAAACAATTGATGTATTAAAAGCCCGTTCAAAACCATTGGGCATTGAATTAATTATTGGAGATCATAAAACAATTGAGTTTGATAATGATTACTTCGGATTATTAGTTCAATATCCTGCACTAAATGGAGAGATTTATGATTATTCAGATTTATTTTCTAAAGCAGATACATTTGGTATTCTAAAAGTGGTTGCAGCCGATTTGTTAAGTTTAACTTTAATTGTACCTCCGGGAGAATTTGGTGCTGATTGTGCAATTGGAACTACACAAAGATTTGGAATTCCAATGGGCTTTGGTGGTCCACATGCAGCCTATTTTGCTACTAAAGATGATTTTAAACGCGTCATTCCTGGAAGAATAATTGGTGTTTCTGTTGATTCACAAGGCAACAGGGCTTTAAGAATGGCCCTGCAAACCAGAGAGCAGCATATTAAACGTGAAAGAGCAACAAGTAATATTTGTACAGCTCAAGTTTTGCTTGCAGTTATAGCCGGGATGTATGTTGTCTATCATGGACCTGAAAGACTTAAAGCCATAGCTCAGCGAATAAATAATCTAACAATGATTTTAAGCGAGTCATTAAAAAAATTAGGACTTACTCAGACCAATTCATACTTTTTTGATACTCTGACTTTCAGTGCTGAAAAGAATCAAATTGAAAGAATTAAAATTGAAGCATTAAAACGAGAAGTAAATTTTAATTACTTTATAAATGATCATGTTAGTATTTCCCTTAGTGAGGTAACAACTTTAGATGATGTTATCGATATAGTTTCCATCCTATCAAAAGCGATTGAGAAAAATATTCAGGTTGATTCAGTAACTAAATTGCAATCAATAACTGTTATACCATTTGATGAAAAATTTAAAAGGACATCATCATTTTTAACTCATCCGGTTTTTAATTCTTACACTTCTGAGACAGATATCTTAAGATATATGAAGTCTCTTGAAAATAAAGATTTATCTCTTGTTCATTCAATGATTGCTCTTGGATCCTGTACGATGAAATTAAATGGTACTACAGAAATGCTTGGAGTTACATATCCGCAATTTGCAAACATACATCCTTTTGCGCCTAAAGATCAGGTTACAGGTTATTTAGAAATGTTTGAAGCATTAGAGAAAGATCTTGCTGAAATTACCGGCTTTTCTGCGGTCTCACTTCAGCCAAACTCCGGTGCACAAGGAGAGTATACAGGATTATCAGTAATAAAGGCTTATCTGGATGATAAAGGTGAAGCGCAAAGAAATATTGCATTAATTCCATCATCGGCTCATGGCACAAATCCAGCCAGTGCTGTTATGGCAGGAATGAAAGTAGTCGTTGTTAATTGTGATATCAAGGGTAATGTTGATATTAACGATTTAAAAACTAAAGCTGAACTGCACAAAAATAATCTGGCCGCTCTTATGGTTACTTATCCTTCTACACACGGTGTGTTTGAAGAATCAATAAAAGAAATTTGTGAAATAATTCATCAGAATGGCGGGCAAGTTTATATGGATGGCGCAAATATGAATGCACAGGTTGGTCTTACAAGTCCTGCTGAAATTGGTGCAGATGTCTGCCATCTTAATTTACATAAAACATTCTGTATACCTCACGGAGGTGGTGGACCGGGAGTTGGCCCTATTGCAGTTGCAAAACATTTAACTCCATTTTTGCCCGGTCACTCAGTTGTTGATATCTCAAAAGGTAAATCGATTAATGCAGTTGCCGCGGCTCCATTTGGAAGTTCAAATGTAATTTTAATTTCATATGCTTATATCAAAATGATGGGGGAAGCAGGGCTTACAAATTCAACTAAAACTGCTATCCTGAATGCCAATTATATTAAAGCAAAACTGGAACCATACTATAAAGTATTGTACACTGGTTCCAGGGGTCGAGTTGCACATGAATTGATATTTGATATGCGCGAGTTTAAACATTCTGCTCACGTTGAAGTTGAGGATATCGCAAAGAGACTTATGGATTATGGATATCATGCACCAACAGTTTCTTTTCCAGTGGCAGGAACACTTATGATAGAACCAACGGAAAGTGAATCTAAAGTTGAAATGGATAAATTTTGTGATGCTTTAATTCATATCTATAGCGAAATAAAAGAAATTGAAAATGGGAGTGCTGATCAAAAAAATAATGTTTTAAAGAATGCTCCACACACTTCACAAATGGCAGTTTCTGATAATTGGAATTTTCCTTACAGCAGAGAAAAAGCTGTTTATCCTGCAACCTGGACACGATTGAATAAATTTTGGCCAAGCGTTAGCAGAGTTGATAATGCTTATGGTGATCGTAACCTTGTATGCAGTTGTTTGCCGGTTTCAGATTATAATGAAGAAGTACCTGCTTAATAAATTTTTATTCTGTCTCAAAAATATTTGATGTAACTTTCCTTAAACAGAAGTATAATATTTTTTGAGACAGAATTTTTTTAATCAATAATGTTATTTATTAGTGATACAAATTAGAATAAAAGTTAAATTATGTCTGGCATATATTTTTGTCGTATTACCTGTATTATGTTTTTCTCAAAATCTTGATTCTCTGGACCAATCAAATCTTTATCCCTTTGTTGTTGATTCAATTAAAATTACCGGAAATGAAACAACAGAAGACTTCGTTATTTATAGAGAACTTACATTTTCAAAGGGTGATACTTTAACTAAAGAAACTGCTTTCTATAATCGTGAAAGAGTTTACAGCCTTGGAATATTTAATCACGTTAATTTTATTCCTTCTGTGTTTGAAGGAAAGAATATTCTGAATATTCAAGTTGAGGAAAGCTGGTACATTTATCCAATACCTTACGTTGAAACAAAAGAAAATAATTTAACAAATTTATCATATGGAATTTTTTTAAAGCTTAAAAATTTTAGAGGCAGAAACGAAACATTAACAGCAGCTTTAATTTTTGGTTATGATCCCTCTTATTCTTTAGAATATTATAATCCTAATTTTCTGGGTGATCAGAACATATTTTTTAGTTCAAGAGTGGGATATTCCAACCGATCAAACCGAAGTCCTCAGGCAGAACTTTTGTATGGTCAAGCGTTTACTCAAAAATTCATAACCGGGCAATTACTACTTGGTAGAAGGTTTGGTTTATACCATAAATTGTATTTTACCAGTGGAATAACAAATGTTGAAACAAATAATTTTATCCCCAGTATTAATGCATCTAACGACAGAATAGACAATAATTTTAATGTTGGTGTTGGATACGAATATGATACAAGAGATTTATCAATGTTTCCTCAAAAGGGGATTTATCTACACCTGCAATATTTCTTTAAAGGACTCGGGATTGATAACATCAATTACAGATCAGCCTACTTTGATTTTAGAGAGTACAGAAATTTGTTTGGCGGATTGATTTCTAAATGGAGATTATCTTCAAAAATAACTGCCGGTAAAAATGTTCCTTTTTATGATCGACCTATCCTTGGATTAGATGAAAAAATCAGAGGTCATTCAAGTGAAAAATTTGAGGGTGATGAATTTTATACCGGAGCAATTGAGTTTTATTACCCCATTATAAAAGAACTTAATATCGATTTAACATTCATTCCTGTGATTCCTGATCGATTGCTATCTTACAGAGTTGGATTTTATACGCAGATATTTGCAGAAACAGGTGTGGCAAGATTTAAAAAAGATCCATTAAAAATTTCTAATTTTAATAGCGGATACGGATTAGGTATTACATTACTTGTACTACCTTACCAGTTGTTTAGAGTAGAAGTTGCGTTTAATGAAAAGATGCAGGCAGAAATGATATTGGATCTTGGAATTTCTTTTTAGCTAATCAAAAAATTTATTTTATTATTATTTTTTATTATGGATAGCACAATACTTACTATTTAGAACTGGCTTCTTACAGCACCTTTCGCCTTTTTTAGTAATTGCAGCACAACGTTGATTTACAACAGATTTATTTGTTATAGATAATTTTTGAGCGTTATTAATTTTGTTTAAACCAAGATTGCTGTAAAATTTTTTAAAAGATTTACTTTCCATCTTTTTTTCATTTTCAAGCAGTTTTGTTAATCTAATATTAGCTGATGTTATTTCTTCCTCTAATTTGTTATACTTTTCAATTGAAAGATTAATTTCTTGTTTTATCTGCTTTAAGTATTCTTCTTCCTCTTTTAGATTTTTTAATTTTGATTCTGATTTTTTGATTTCAATTTTAAGTTCCTCATTCTCAAATTTCATCTTTTCAATATCGTCTTGTAACAGGTATTTTTCATTTACCTCATTATTAAGTCTGGAAATTTGAGAGTTGATGGACATCGCAACTTCACGCTCCTGAATTTCCATAGTTCTTAAAAGCTCTAAATCCTGATGAACTTTTTCTACTTCCAGCTCAATTTTCAATTTATCTGACTCTAAACGTCCTAAATCTTGTATTAGCTCAGTTTTTTCTTCATTTGCCTTTGCAATCTCTTTACGTTTGGATTTTAATATATTATCTAAACTTGATAATTCCTTTTTACGTTCTTCAATTTTTTGTTGGTATAGTTCCAGTAGATTTTCATCTGGCTTACTACCGACA
>DASVGS010000475.1:0-7326 GCA_036379435.1 Ignavibacteriaceae bacterium | reverse complement strand
TTCATTTGAAGTAATGGTTCGAGATATAATTTAAACTTTACATCGATAGAAATATCTTTACTAAATGCAGGATAAAGTCCATGCAGACTATCAATTAATAACAATTCATCTTTTGCAAGTTTCATAGGAGTGGCGTTTAATGTTCGTGTTCCGCTTTTAAAATCATAAAAAGGAATCATTACTTCTTCGCCATTACCTAATCTTACAAGATGTTCGTTTATCAATTCTAGATCTAAAGCTTGCGGAGTTTCAAAATCATAATCACCAAATTCGTCTTTTGGATGAAACTCAAGATCAAAAAAGTAATGATCAACATTTAAAGCTTTAAACTTAAAACCCTTTTTTATCAATTTCTGCTCAAGTTTTATTGTCGTTGTAGTTTTACCGGATGATGATGGTCCGCTTATCATAACCATTCTAAGTTTATCAAGTCTTTCAATTATAAGGTTAGCTGCCAGATTAACATCATCCTCATAAAGTGTTTCAGATTCATGAACTATATGTGGAAATTCACCTTTAGCAATTCTCTCATTCAGATGATCAACTGTGTGAAGATTATGCGTTACTGCCCAATCGAGGTTGCGCCAGATTTTCTGCCAGGGAATATTCTCATTAATTTTTGATGCGTATCTTCCTTCCGCATCTCTTCGGTTTGCTGCTTCTTCGCGGTATAGGATGTATTCCTTGGCAACTTTTGCATGTCCATTTTCAATTAAAACTTTTTCAACAATATCCTGAATGTCTTCAATATGCGGAGTGCTTCCTTCGGGAAATTTTATGTTTAATAACTCTACAACCTGTTCAGATAATTTTTGGGATGTTTCTTTATCTCTTCCTCCAACAGCAACGGCAGCCCGATAAATTGCATTTGCAATACGCTCCTGATTAAATGGAACAATGGCACCCGATCGTTTGATAACTTGTTTAATATGAGTTTTCATTTTTTCTCCGGTTACAAGAAATAATTAAAGCAGTCCAAATTTATAAAATAAGAATTAATGGTACACTTGATAAATTAAAATAATTAAGACAAGTATTTAAAAATAAAAACCCGATTCAATTGAACCGGGTTTAAATATTTTCGTAATCAAATATTTATTTCATGTAGATCATTTTAATTATGCTTGAATAATTTTTACCGGAACTTAGTGATGAAGCATTCAACACTGCAAAATAAATTCCGGATGATAATTTTAAAGCGTTAAATAATTTTGAATGACTTCCGGGAGTTTGATTTTCATTAATAAGTTCTGTAACCACTTCTCCAACAATGTTCACAATCTTAAGTTGTACAGTACTTTCTTCAGGAATATTATACTTAATTATTGTAGCCGGATTAAATGGGTTTGGATAATTTTGTTCGAGTGAAAAAACAACGGGCATTCCAAATTCAATTGCGACAATATTTGAATAGGTAAATGTTCCATCATAGTCAATCTGCTTTAATCTATAATATGATTTCCCATTAACTGGATTATTATCTTCAAAAGAATAATAAGATTTTTCAGTTGTGGTTCCCTTACCAATAACAAAACCTATTTTATTCCATGTTAAGTTGTCTATGGATTTTTCAATATCAAAACCGGAATTATTTAATTCGGTAGCGGTAATCCAGTTTAGATTTATGTTTTTATCTTTAACCGATGCAATAAATGATTCAAGTTCCACCGGTATTGTTGATGGATCAACAAATTTTCCTGTATGCTGCGGATTAAACTGATACATCGGGTTAACAATTTTTGTTGGATTGTAAGGCAACCCCGTATTCCAGGCATATAAAAATACCTGCTTGTTGTTTATATCAAAATTAAAACTGCCGCCAACAAGATCAAGTATTCCATCATTGTTAAGATCACCTAACAGCGGCTGCTGAAAACTTGTGTTTTGATTTAATTCAAGCGGCCAGCCGGTAACATCTGTTCCATCCATATTTAATGCACGATATCTGCCTAAGTTATTTTCTGTTACGTTCTCATCAAAAATTATTTCGAACTGATTATCGTTATCAATGTCTGCAACAGTTATTTGATTTGCAGATCCATGATATGGACCCATTGGAAAATTACTTACCATAGTTCCATCAACATTATAAGCAAAAACAGAAAATGCAGGAGTTGGTGATGATCCGTATTCGCCAATAACTATTTCGAGTTCAGTGTCTCCATCTATATCAGCAACAATTGGAGCTCCATAAATCCAGTTAGGTACGGTTTTAGGAAAACCAGGCAGATTTGTACCGTCGTATTTAACGGCATAAATAATTCCGCCTGCATCTATAGCATCAGAATGCGAGCAAAAAACTATTTCAAGTTTTCCATCGCCGGTTAAATCCGCAAGAACTGGTGCTGAGTATGAATTAGATCCTGTTAAAGTATCTAAAATCATATAAGGAAAACCAGTCAATGGTACGCCATCTTTATTCCATGCATATAAAAAACTTCTTGATTCCATAACAATATCCAGAACGCCGTCATTATCTACATCACCTGCAGAAGCTGAAGATGCAACGTATCTATCCATTTGTTTTGGCCAACCGGGATAGACAGTTCCATCACCTTTATAAACGTAGGCTTTGTATGTTCTTGTTCCTAAAATTATTTCCATAGTACCGTTGCCATCAATATCTGCCAGAGTTGGAGACATCGGATATTTTCCAACATTTACTGGAAAGCCTGTAACAACAGAGCCATCTTTATGGAATGCCTGAATATGTCCTCCAAGCGGTCCCCCGATTCCGGCAACTACTTCACCTTCTCCGTCACCATCAATATCTCCAAACGAAGCTGTCCACACAGCCTCATAATATTGTGTAAAAGTTTTCGGCCATCCAGTAACATTTGATCCATCAAGATTTACTGCATACAGTGTTTCACCTGCGCCAAAAACTATTTCCATTTCAGGATCAGCATCAAGATTGCAATAAATTGCTCCTGTTTTAGGAGAGATAACAGTATATAATCCCTGTTTCGGAAATCCCGGGTAAACAGTAAAACCGGGGTCATACATATCAGAATAGTAATTTGATTCAGCTGTAATATCAGATGTAAGAGAAACGCCATCAAGATCCGGAATAAAATTAGTTTTAATCTGTGCTGAAGTTGAAATGTTAATTAAAACCAGCAGAAAAAAAAGAAGAAACATTATTTGTTTCATAACATCACCTTTCAGAAAATTAATTTTTAGAAATTAATTATTAAATAAATTATTTAAATAACAATTATTCATTTGCTAAAAATATAAACAAAAGATTTTTTGATATGAATTATATCCGGCAATATTTTACTCGCTTCAACTATTATTTGATGTTAACAGAGTTAAAATTGCTTTGATTAAATATATTGGCTAACTTTTTTTTGTAAATTATTTTAAAAAAAATCGGAGTCCGTAGTGAAAAAACTTTTCTTACTTTTTATAATTATCTCATCACATATATTTGCACAGTACACAACACCAAACACAGGCGTTAACTGGAATCTTGATGACCTTGTTACAAATTCGGGTGGAACTGTAACTGGAGCTTTTCCAAACTATGCAATAATTAATAAAATTACTGTATCTGCAAATGATAGAATTTATATAAACCCAGGAACAACTGTAATGTTTTCAGGATCAGCATCAGGATTTGAAATTTATGGAAAATTTTTAGCGGTCGGGACCGTAACTGATTCAATCGTTTTTTCTTCAGCGACCCAAGATTCAACAGGCGGAACATTTAATGGATTTTATTTCAGAGATACTGCTGTTGATACTGCTTGTGTAATTAGCTATGCCAGAATAGAATATGCCTATTATGGATTAAGATGTTTGGAAGCCAGCCCAACTTTAACAAATTCCTATTTATGGAAATGCAGAAGGGGTGCAAATCTTTCAAGTAACTCGCATCCGATTATTTCCAATAACAGGATTGAAAGAAGTTATGAGTATGGAATTACAATGACAACAGGTTGTTCACCGCTTATCGAGTGGAATGAATTAATTAACAATAACTCTCAGAATACTAGTCCTAAAAATCAGATATCCATTGGCACACAGGGGAATAATTCTCCAACCATTTTGCATAATAAAGTTCAGGGTGGGATGTTTAATAAAACCGGTGGGATAAGTATTTCCACATTATTCAGCGGTTCATCATCTTCTTCTGAAATCGCTTATAACGAAATTTTTAATAACAGTTTTGGAATTGCTATGACTGGCAGTAATCCAATAACCTGTTACATACATGACAACTTGATTTATGATAACAATATAAATCCCGATGTTATGGTTGCCGGCAGCGGTATTAACACTTATGGCACTGCTGTAGTTGCACCAATCATTTCCAGAAACAGAATTTACGGTAATTGGTGGGGTGTAACAATTCAAGTTGGAGTTTCCGGTCAGCCAGCCGCAAATCCAAATCTTGGCAACATAGAAAATGCAGATACCACTGATGATGGTTTGAATATTATTTATGGCAATATTCAGGGTTCAAATGTTTATGATCTTTATAATAACACACCTGATCCGATTTATGCCCAGAACAATGATTGGGGCGTTTATGATTCAACATCTATTGAAGATCATATTTTTCACTTTGTGGATGACTCTACACTTGGTTTAGTTTACTTTATGCCATTTTCGGGTTCTATTCCTGTTGAACTTGCATCTTTCAGTGCAAATGTTTCCGGCAGAAATGTAATGCTTAATTGGATAACAGCAACTGAATTAAATAACTCCGGTTTTGAGATCGAAAGATCTGCTGATAATTTAATGTGGAATAAAATTGGATCTGTAAGCGGTAAAGGAACTACAACCGAAAAATCTTATTATTCTTTTGAAGATAATAATCCAGTTAATGGAAAATCATATTATAGATTAAAGCAGATGGATTATGATGGTTCATTTGAATATTCAAATACAGTTGAAGTTGATGTAAATATTCCGATAAAATTCTCACTTGAACAGAATTATCCGAATCCGTTTAATCCAACCACCAGCATTAAGTATACAATAAACAGTAAACAAAATGTGCAGTTGTCTGTTTATAATGTTTTAGGAAAAGAAATAGCATTACTTGTAAATGAAGAAAAACCAGCTGGTAATTATGAGGTTAATTTTGATGCTTCTAATCTATCAAGCGGAGTTTACTTTTATGAACTGCGAGCGGGAGATTTTGTTGATATGAAAAAAATGATATTGATAAAATAACATTAAAATCAGAGACGGGGTCTAACCCGTCTCTGATTAATTTTTATTGGCTGAAAGAATTTGATTGGGTATATAAACTCACAATTACTTCAGAAGAATCATCTTTCTTACTTCTCTATAAATATTTTTATTATTTGCCGTTACTTCAAGCTTATAAAAATATATGCCGCTTGGTAAGGACGTGCCCTTTTCCAATTCCGAATTAAACATTAATTCATATTTCCCAATTGATTTGTAGCCATCCACAAGTGTAGCAAGTTCATTACCTAAAACATCATAAACCTTTAGTGTAACTTTACCCGGAACAGAAATCTGGTAACTGATCTTAGTGGTGGGATTAAAAGGGTTCGGATAATTTTGAGATAATTCAAATCCATTTAAAGAGTTAACTTCATCATCAACATCAGTAACAAAAATATTTACAGAATCTGATTTCATTATAAACGGAAGATTAGGAAGAGCATTATACATACCCATAAATTGAATAATATCCGGTTCGCTTATACTTGCAAACTGCTCAACAACTCTTGGTTTAATCGATTGAAAACAAATCTCAGCAAAAACTTTATAAGTTGTTTCGTTGGATACCGGAATTCTATAATTAACAATATCACTTCCGGTTCCTTCCGTAGTATTTTCTTTGTTAAAGTTTGGATCTGATGCCGCACTGCCAAAAATTGCTGTTGTATCATAACTTGGATGAGTTGTTACAAATCCCTTTGGGGGAATTCGATTATCTTTAATGTACTGAGATGCTCGAAGCAATGTGTTTGTAACAGCTAAGTCAACATCAACCATTACTCCTTCATAAATCTGTACGTTATCTTCATTAGTTATCAAATCATAGTGCGGCTCGTACTCTGCATCCAATCCGTTTATCTCTCCATTAGCATCCCACTTGCCTGATTCAAACACAATGTTGTCTGATGGGTCTGTAACTTTTAAGTGTATCCACATTCTTCTAAAAGGTATTCCGCCGGGAATTTTATGTCCTGTTTTGTTTTCAATCTTTACAAAAACATTTAAAGAATCATTTTCATACGTTGTGGTAATAAATAGATCAATTGCTTTATGTGTTAAATTTTCTTCAGCTCTCGCTATAGTTGAATCAAAATTTTGAGCAGAGGCTGTTAATCCAAGCGTTGATATATTGTTCTTTAACATATTCAGCATATAAACATTGCCGCCAACAAAAGAATGCTTCCAGAAAGGTGTACGGTAAACTTGGTGAGATTGTGGAATCCATGCAATATCAACTGAATCTGTAATCATAGGCATATGGCAATCCTGGCATTGAGTATTCTGTGCAGGATAAATACTATTTTTCCATTCTAAGTAAGGAGTTTGTTCAGGAAAATCTCCGGCAATTTGTCCTTGATTATCCAAATACGGAGTAAACAAAGTGTGGCAGGTTGCGCATAATTCTGATTGATTCATATGTGTTGTGTAAACAGGAAGAAAAGCTGCCATCTCTATCATTGCATTTAATTCGGGGTCCGGATATGGTCCGTATATTATACTATCGGGATCAATTTGATAATGACCGGAGTATGATGTAACCATTCCAAAATTATCAGGTTTTATCTGATGACAAACTGCACAGCTAACACCATCATTTGCAATGGGATCAGCTTTCATTTCCGCCATTGAATAATTTGTTTGGCCATTATAAATAGCCTCTTTGTAACCCATTGGAGCGTGACAATTTGTGCAGTTTGTTTCAATTGTCTGCTGTAATGTCGGAAATCTGTGAACTTCTTCAGCAACAACCGCACGCCAAAAAGGATCCTTACTTGCATTTGCCATCATTGTTGAGCGCCAGTAAGTTACCATTGAAACATCCTGGCCATTTACAGTTAGTACCGTTCCATCGCTAACGTGGCAAACTTCGCACAATCCGGAACCGGCAAAAAGAGTTGTTCTGCCAAATGGCAATGGGTTGCCTTGAGAAAATAAAAACGTTTGAGTGAGGGTAAGGAGAATTAAAATGGTGGAAAATTTTGTCATAATAGAATTTCCATAATTCGTTTTTAAATTGAGTTGTTGTGATTCTCACTTTTAAAATAAGTGATTATCATTCAAGATGCACATAATTTTTTATTTTAAGAAAGCTCAAATAATTCTTATATGTGGAGTTTT
>DASVGS010000474.1:0-2607 GCA_036379435.1 Ignavibacteriaceae bacterium | reverse complement strand
CCAATGTCAAGTAGTATTTGAAATATCTTTTAATTCACCTTTCATTTTATCGCAGGATTACTTTTTACAAAAAACATCAACGCTGCAGTTATCAAACCAAAAACTAAAGCGCCGCTCCATAAAATTACGGAGCCGTAATTTTCATACACAACCGTTCCAAGCCATGGACCGGCAGAAAATGCAAAGCTGAAAGTCATCTGGTAATATCCCATATACTCGCCTCTTCTATCAGCAGGAGAGATTTCTGAGGTGTAAGCTGCAGTAACCGGAAAAAATATCATCTCGCCAAACGTAAAAACAATAATAGATATAATAAGCGGAATTACACTTGTTGCAATTGCAAATCCGCCAAAGCCAATACCTGCAAGCAACGCTCCGATCATTAATGATTTTCTGTAAGGAGTATCATTCATCCAGTTATTCAGCGGTACTTCAAGAAAAATTATCATCACGGTATTTATAGCTCCAAACAATCCAAATGCCGCGGTTGTATATCCAAGATCCGAAACAATATAAAGCGGAAGTGCTCCAAGATGCTGGAAGAAAACCAGATTGGCGGGAATAACAGCAAACAAAAAGAATAAAAAATATTTATCGTTTAGTATTGCAAATCTTACTTTGCTTTTCAGTTCATTCACTTCTTCTTTTTCTGATGAAAGGGAAGACCACTTAACTGAACTGAAATAAATTCCCGCAGCAATGGATGCAAAAGCATTTGCATAAAACAGGTAATGATAATCAACAAGTGTTAGAAAGCCGCCAATTACCGGACCAATACTCATTCCGGCATTAATTGCTAAACGGTTAAGTGCAAACGCCATCCGCCGTTGTGAAGGTGCAACAATCTCTGTAATTAAAGAAAGATTTGCAGGACGAAAGGATTCATTTACAGCGGCGAGTACAAATGTTGCAACAAGTATCCAGTTATAATTTTCAATAAAAGAGTAAACAAAGAAAAGCAAGCCAGAACCATACAAAGCAAACTTCATTACCTTTATTGAACCAAGCTTATCTGAAAGTTTACCCGTTAGTGGGGCGGCAATAAAAGCAGCGGCACCGTAAACAAGCAGTGCTGTTCCTGCTTCTGTAGGTGTTACACCGATTTTTTTTGTAAGATAAAGCGCAAGAAAGGGAATAACCATTGTTCCTGATCGATTAATAAGCGAAGTAAAAAACAATGCCCACATATCGTGCGGCAGATCTTTTAATCCTTTATAGGGATTCATCTGCTTACCAGCCCATTCTTTTTTTCAATTCTGTTATGTGTGCAAGATGATGTTTGCTATGCCAGGCATAAAGCGCCAGTGTTTTGCTCAACGTAATATTTCCCCATTCGGGATGTTGAAATGTTTTTTCAAATTGTTCATCTGTTAATGAACGAAGAAGGATTGCCCAGCGTTTATGAACAGAATCTAACAACTGAAGTGAAATCTCTATTGGAGTATTAAATGTATCAGGCAATTCCGCCCAAAGACTCTCTTCGTATGTTTTTATTTGCGGATTATCTTCTGTTAATGCAAGCTTAAATCTTACATAGGAATTTACGTGACTATCGGGGATATGATGCACGACCTGTCTTATCGTCCACCCGCCATCGCGGTATGGTGTATCTAACTGCTGAGGAGAAAGATTTTCGACTTCTTTTTTTAATTGTGAAGGAAGTGTTTCTATGGTTTTGATAAAATCACTTCTCACTTCTCTTGTAATGTTTATGTTCCTATCAAACCTGCCGATAGGGTAGCGCGGATCTTTTTGCATAATCATCCATTTTTGTTTCGGGAAATTTAAGAAATGATAAACAAACTATAACCCCATCAATCGCATAATTAAAAACACCACCAGCCCGAACGTTGCACCAAGATAAAGTAAACGAATGTACTTTCTTCCTTCTTCCTCTTTTGATCTGACAAGACGGTATGTTGAATATCCAATGAACATATCCATTACAGCAATCGGTATCAGATATATAATATTAAACCATTGGAGTAAAAAGGGAATGAGGCTTAAAAGAATAACCAGAACAAAAATAAATGTGCTTACTCTTAATGCTTTTTCTTTTCCATGTTTGATTGCAATTGATTTTGAATCGATCAGTTTATCACCTTTAACATCCATTGAGTCAGCAGCAATTTCTTCACCAAGATCTACTAGTGCGGCAATAACTGCAAAGAACAGTACAACTTTATTAAATGGCATCCCAACAGAAAGACCGCCAAACACGAATGTCATTCCAACTGAAAAGCTAACCATAAGGTTGCCGATCAAGCCGTGCTTTTTAAATTTTCTGTTGTAAAGTAATCCGATAATTGTTAAGCCTATTGAGAACAACAGGGCAGATATGCTTATCGTTAAGCTTAGTATTGATCCGGTAATTAATAAAAATACTGCAAGAGCAAGTGCCTGTGCGGGACTAACAAGTCCGGATGGTATTGGTCTGTGTGGTGCATTTATTTTATCTGTTTCAATATCAAAGTAATCGTTTGAAACGAGTATTGATGCAGAGATAAAAAAAACAGAAAGAGCAGCGGTAAATGTTAATACAAGCGATGCAAAGTAACCGAGAGCAAAAAGTTGTCCCAGCACAACACAAATTCCTGCCGCCAGCGG
>DASVGS010000473.1:0-3256 GCA_036379435.1 Ignavibacteriaceae bacterium | reverse complement strand
TATGGATTCATTAAGCTTTGTTAAAATTGTTTGTCCGGTGTTATACTGCTTATATCCAACTTCATTTCCACGATTATCATATACCGGGATAGGAACTCCTTCCGGTGAACCCAAACCAATTGTATAAATTTTAATGTCTTTGTCAGTCGCATTTTCTACTGCTTTATCAATATCTCCTTCATGATCTTCACCATCTGTAATTATTATAATAGCTTTATCGGTTGCTGCAGAATCAAATGACTGCACAGCCATATTAATTGCCGATGCAATCGCTGTTCCTGGTTGCGGCACCGAATTAAAATCCACAGCAGAAAGAAAAAGATTTGCAGCAGAATAATCTGTAGTTAATGGAAATTGAATGTATGCTTCTCCCGAGAAAATTATCAATCCAATTCTATCACCGCGTAATTTTTGTATAAGATTTGATATTTGATATTTTGCTTTTTCTAATCTGTTAGGTTTAATATCCTCTGCCTGCATACTTCTGGAAACATCGAGCAAAATATAAACGTCTATGCCGGTCTGTTTAACTTCCTGCATTTTTGTTCCAACCTGCGGATTTGCATAAGCGATTATCAGCAAAGACAAAGCTATAAGAATTAGCGTAAATTTTATTTTAGATTTTGCTCCGCTAAAAGAATATATAATTGATTTATGAAGCGATTTATCTGCAAATCTTTCAAGTAATCTTTTTCTATTCCTGTTGAATAAAATAAATAAGACAATCAGCACAGGAATAATCCAAAGCGCCATAAGATATTCCGGATTAGCAAACTTAAACATTACGGCAGTTTCCTTAAAATTGTTTTTGATGCGAGCAATTCCAGAATCAGCAATAGAAAACCAATTTCTAAAAATCCGGCAAAAAGTTCTTTAGCATTCCGGTAAGATGTTATTTCAATTTTGGTTTTTTCCATCTTATCTATCTTATTGTAGATTTCTTCAAGAGCTTTATTGTTTGTTGCGCGAAAATATTCACCGCCTGATATCTCAGCAATTTTTTTTAAAATTGCTTCATCAATTTCAACAGGAACCATTTGATATCTTGTTCCGAATGGCGTTTGGACAGGATATGGAGCTTCACCACGTGTTCCAACACCGATTGTATAGATTCTGATTCCAAAAGTAGCAGCGATTTCTGCAGCGGAAACAGGATCAACTTCTCCCGCATTATTCACTCCATCTGTAAGAAGGATAATAACTTTGCTTTCTGCATTACTGTCTTTCAATCTGTTAATTCCGTTTGCAATTCCATTTCCAATGGCAGTTCCATCTTCAATCATACCGGTTTTGATGTTACTCAATAGATTGCGAAGTACAGAGTAATCAATTGTAAGCGGACATTGAGTAAATGCTTCACGCGAAAAAATAACCAGGCCAATTCTATCAGTTGTTCTTGCACTTATAAATTTATCAATTACTTCTTTTGCAGCTTCTAAACGATTTGGCTTAAAATCTTCTGCAAGCATACTGCCGGAAATATCGAGAACCATAGCAATATCAATTCCCTCTGAATTAACGCTTTGCCCGGCCGAAAAATTTTGAGGGCGCGCCAGTGCAATTATTAAAAATATTAGCGCAAGCATTCTTAAAGCAAACGGCAAATGTCTTAATCGTTCTCGTAAGGTAACCGGAGTTTTTTTTAACATATTCAGAGATGAATATGTAATTGCAGCTAATTTTTTTCTTCCCTGCCAGATGTACCAGGCAATTAAAACAGGTATCACCAACAAAAAGTATAAAACCCAGGAATATGCAAATGAAACATCACTAAACATTTGCTTCCTCTTTGCTTTTCGTTTCAACCTCAATTTCTTTTTGGACAGAAATTGTTTTTGTAACTATTTCTTTAGCCTGCATCATCATTTCAATATTAACATTTTCAAAAGGGATAAATTTTGCAAACTTTACAAGATCAGCATTAGATAAAAACTGAGAAGTTATATCAAGTACTTTTACTCCCAATGGATGTTTGCTTAAAAGTTTAAGCTGCTCGGTTGTTGTTTTTTCTAATGCCGGAAGATTAAATTGTTTTTCAAAATAATCACGAATTATTTCTGTTATTCTTGAATGATATTCCTTTACGAATCCCTTTTGCCACAATTCTTCTTTATCCAGCTGTTCAAGTTTACTAAGTGTTAATTTGTGCAGCGGAATTTTTTCTACTTTAGGTTTTATTACGGGTTGCGGTTTATTCTTAAAATATTTTTTGTAAATAAAATAACCAAGTATTAAAACAACTAATCCAATTACTATATAAATGATAAAAAGATAATTAAACAATCGGATTGGCGGTTTGATATCTTTTATCTCCTCCTTCATTGCAACTTTAACGGAATGAACATTAAAGGTTACCGGATTTGATAAAACACTTTTTAAAGTTGTATCATTTTTAGTTCTGTATTCAATTTTTATAGATGGAATTGTTACTTCTGCTGAGTCGTACCGGCTGAGCAGAGATTCATATTTAATTGTTTTACCGGTTTTATTTTCGGTGATTACAGGATCATTATATTTTATTACATCTATATTCTTTAAGCTATCCTTAAAAAATGGATTAATGATGTGAACATTGTTGTCTGTTTCAATAGTGAGTGAATATTTTACATGATCTCCGATAAGATAATCCGTGGTATCGGTTGAAGCAGTCACTTTAATTTCTTGTGCAAAAAGTGAGAACACCGGAAAAACTATTAATACAAACAAAAGCTTTTTTACCATCGCTTCTCACGTCTTCTAAAAAATTGTACTAACGGTTGTATATAATTAGATCCCGTTGTTACTTCAATTCTATCTAATCCGCTTTTCATAAAAATTGAATTTCTATTTTTTTCTCTTTCCTTCTGATCGGCAATGATTTGTGTACGCACCCTTGTGCTGCTTGTATCAATCCATCTTTCTATACCTGATTCAGCATCGACCAGTTTAACCAAACCAATATTTGGAATTTCTTTCTCACGTCTGTCATCTAACACTATGCCTATTAAATCATGTTTTCTGCCGACTATTCTTAAAATCTTTTCGTAACCTTCATCTAAAAAATCCGAGATTAAAAATGAAATAGATTTCTTCTTGATTGCGTTGTTCATAAATTCCAATGCACCTTTAATATTTGTTGCTTTTCCCTCAGGTTCAAAAGAAAGAACTTCACGTATAATTCTTAAAACGTGTTTCCTTCCTTTTCTTGGGGGAACAAATTTCTCGATCTTGTCTGTAAATAAAATTAAACCAACTTTATCATTATTTTTTAACGCAG
>DASVGS010000472.1:0-3890 GCA_036379435.1 Ignavibacteriaceae bacterium | reverse complement strand
TATGTCTCTCCTCCTGGCTCAAGAACAATTGATCATTTTAATAATAATTGTACAGCTTGTTATTTGTGCATTACTGCTTGCCCCACAAAAGTTTTGCAGCCATCACTTACAGAGTATGGAGTACTAAACATATTTCAGCCTTTTATGGATTACAAGACAAGTTTTTGTAATTATGATTGTGTTGTGTGCAGTCAGGTTTGTCCGACAAGTGCAATATTTACAATAACACCCGAACAGAAGAAAAATATTCAAGTAGGTAAAGCAAATTTTATTAAAGAAAATTGCATTGTAGAAACTGAAAACACAGCTTGCGGAGCCTGCTCAGAACATTGCCCGACAAAAGCAGTAATGATGGTTGATTATAAAGGTAATTTAAAAATTCCTGAAGTAACTAATAAATACTGTGTTGGCTGCGGTGCTTGTGAGTATGCATGCCCGACAACTCCTTATAAAGCAATTTATGTAGAAGGAAATTCTGTACATCAAACTGCTGAAAAGAAACCAACAGAAAAACTTGATCAGGATATTGATTATAAAGAAGAGTTCCCATTCTAAAATTATAGTTATGAATATAAAAGTATCATCATTAGAACTTGCAATAGAAATTGCAGTTAATGCTCATAAAGGACAACTTGATAAAGCCAATAAACCTTACATTTTACACCCATTAAGATTGATGATGAAAATGATCACAGAAAACGAGATGATTGCTGCTGTATTACACGATGTTGTTGAGGATACAGATTGGACTATTGAGAAATTAGCGAATGAAGGATTTAATAAGGAGGTTTTATTTGCGGTTAGTTTGTTAACTCACGATAAAAAAGAACCTTACCATAAATACATTGATAAGCTTAAACAGAATCCGATTGCTGTTAAAGTAAAAATCGCAGACCTTGAGGATAATTTAGATATTAAACGAATAGCCCATCCAACAGCTAAAGATTATTTTCGTCTTGCACACTATGTAAAATATTATAATGAACTTAAAAACTTATAAGAATAAATCTAGACTGCAAAGCTAAACCTAACTACAAAAATACTTTTAATTTTACTTAATGCCAGAAAAACTAATTTACATTGATGGAGTCGGTAATATACTATTCAAGCATAGTTACAGAGCTCGTCATTTAAATATTACTGTAAAACCTTTTACGGGAGCAAAAATAACTGTGCCGATCGGTGTAAGCTTAAGTACTGCGATTCGATTAGCAAATAAAAAGAAGTTATGGCTAAAAAAACATCTTGAAAGAATGAAAAAGGTTGAGAAAAATCTTACCCGGTTTGATGAAAATTCTGGTTACAGTACTAAGCATCATCAACTTTTTTTGAAGAGTGAGAAAAGAAATAATATATCCGTAAGTCTTTCAAATGGAAAAATAAATGTTACTTATCCGGAAGAAATGGATGCTCACTCATCTGAAGTTCAAACTGCAATACGTAATGGAATTGAGCGGGCTTTACGATTAGAAGCAAAAGATTATCTGCCTCAAAAAGTAAAACTATTAGCTGATAAATTTGGATTTAAATACAACCGAATCACAATAAAAAATATTAAATCAAGGTGGGGAAGCTGCTCAAGAAAGAATAATATAAATTTAAGTTTACACTTGATGCGATTACCCGAACATCTGATTGATTACGTAATTTTACATGAATTAACTCATACGGTTCATCTCAATCACAGCACAAATTTCTGGCATCTGCTGGATAATGTAACGGGTAGAGCAAGAAAACTTGATAAAGAGTTAAAAAATTATTCTATATCAATTTATTAGCAGCAACTTCTACTTCTCATATTAATCCGGTCAAAATTTCTTTAAAAAAATAAATAGTTTACCCACCAACCTTTTTATTTTTATTTTAGTCTAATAAATACTTAAAATCAAAAAATAATGATATTGACAGATAACGAACTAATTATAAAAGCGCAAAATGGAGATGTTTTAGCTCTTGAGGAGTTGATCTATCGCTATGATAAAATGGTTTTAAGAATGGCATTAAAGTTCACTGGTGATTCAGATGATGCCAAAGATATTTACCAGGAAGTTTTTATTCGTGTTTATAAAGGTTTGTCAGGATTTCAATTTAAAAGTGAATTTTCTACCTGGCTATTCAGGATCGTATCAAACACTTGCATCACGTTTAGACGAAAATTTAATAAACATTCTCAAATGTCACTTAATGATGAAGACGATTCAAATTATATCGATACATTAACCGGGGATAATGAAAATTCACCTGATAAAGTTTTGTACAATTCAGAGTTTAATGAACATATACATAAAGCATTAAATACTTTATCACCAAATCAAAAAATGAGTTTTCTTCTTAAACATTATGAAGGATATAAGATCCGCGAAATTGCAGAGTTGATGAATTGTAAAGAAGGTACTATTAAAAAATATCTATTTGATGCAGTAAAAAAATTAAAAGTACAATTAGCAAACAGTTATTAAAACATTTGTAAGATGGAAAAATTTATGACACACAAGGAATTTAAAGATATGATTTTGTTTTATCTGTATGATGAACTGGATGAAAATAAGAAGAGTGTTTTTGAACAGCACATTGACTCATGCAATGAATGTAAATTGGAAATGGAATCCTACAAAAAATTATTTTCTGATGTTGATGTTGACAACAGCACCAATCTCAATCCAAAGCTTTTAATGGAAGCAAGACTTGAACTGAGAGGTGTGCTGCGGGCACAACGTAATAAAGTTTTTGAATCAAATAAAATTAGTAATTCAATTTATTCATTTATTTCAAAGCCCATTGGTATGGCATTCAGCGGAATTTTTATTTTGATTATTGGATTATTTATTGGCTATAAAATCTTTAATAATTCCAATTTAGATAATACGGTTGATAATCCGGTTTTGAATAACAATTTAAAAATCTCTAATATAAATTTTATTGATTCAGATCCTTCCGATAATCAGATTGAGTTTACATTTGATGCAGTAAAACCGGGACGTTTTAAAGGAAACGTTAACGATCCGAGATTACAGAAAATACTTACCCAAGCAGTTCTTAACGAACAAAATCCAGGAACCAGGTTAAATTCATTAAACCTTATCAATGCTGTTAACAAGCAAAGCTTTGATGATGAAATAAAGAAGACTCTTATCATCGTTTCAAAATATGATGATAATCCGGGAGTTAGACTTGAGGCATTAAAATCATTAAGTATAATTCCTTTTGATAATGAAATTAAAAGCACCTTAATTTATGTTCTGTTAAACGATACGAGTGCAGGAATTAGAATTGAGGCAATAAACAATTTGGTGGAGGCTGCAAAAAATGGATATAATCTTAACACCACTGATTTATCCTTATTGCGGGAGAAAGTGCAATCAGATCAGAATTACTATGTAAAATTTCAAGCAAAAAATATTATTAAGGAGTATTAGAATGATAAAACAAATATTCAAACATTTAAATCTAGCCTTACTGCTCTGTTTAGTAAATGGATTTCTGACAATATCATTGGCTTTAGATAAAGAAAAAACTTTTAATGTTTCCAGGGGTGACAAACTGGAAATATCCGCTACACATGGAAATGTTAACATTAATATCTGGGCAAAAGATCAGGCATATATTAAAGCAATTAATTTAGATGAAGCGGATCTTAATGATATTAAAATAGAACAGCTTTCAAATAAGATTATTGTAGAATTTAATGGAAAAGATTCGGATGATTTTTCTTTAGAAATATCAATGCCCGCTTATTTAAATGCAGATGTTTCCAGCGGGGCAGGAAATATTACAATAAATGGTAATATAAATGGAAATGTTGAACTAAATACTGGCGGCGGTAATATTATTACAAATGATGTTGGCGATAAACTTGATATATCAACCGGAGGTGGAAATATTACTGTTGG
>DASVGS010000471.1:0-3130 GCA_036379435.1 Ignavibacteriaceae bacterium | reverse complement strand
AAATTGGAAGAAGCAATCCCATATGTTTTTCCTGATATGAAAAAGATAAAACTTGAGAATAAACCAAAGATCATTAAAGCTAAGAAAAAGAAGTAATGTCAGAATCTATCTTAGTAAATAGCGATGCAACTATTGATGAGCAATATCAGCTTTTAATAAAGCAGATAAGGAGTTTATTAAGAAAAGAAGATCATCTTATTACAAATCTTTCTAATTTTACTGCAGCTTTAAAACAAACATTTTCAAAAATAAGCTGGGTTGGATTTTACCTTTTTGATGGAGCTAAGCTTTATCTCGGACCTTTCCAGGGTAAAGTCGCCTGCACCGAAATACAAATTGGTAGTGGTGTTTGCGGAAAATCTGCAAAAAATAAAGAGACGATAATTGTTCCGGATGTCGATAAATTTCCAGGTCACATTGCTTGTGATGCTGATTCAAAATCAGAAATTGTTGTTCCGATTTTTAGGGATGATATATTATTTGGAGTTTTAGATTTAGACAGCATAAATTATAATTCATTTAATGAAACCGATAAAAAATATCTTGAAGAATTAGTAAATTTTTTAAGTAAAGAAATTATATAAAAATATGGCTTATCAAGTAACTGCAAGAAAATGGCGACCGCAAAAATTTGAAGATGTTGTTGGTCAGGAGCATATTACCGCAACATTAAAAAACGCAATTAAAACTAATCGTATTGCACACGCATATATTTTTACGGGTCCGCGCGGTGTGGGTAAAACAACAACCGCAAGAATTCTTGCAAAAGCTTTAAACTGCGAGAACCCACAGGATTTTGAACCATGTAACCAATGTCAAATGTGTAAAACTATTAATGATTCTCAAACGATGGACATCATTGAAATTGACGGAGCATCAAACAGAGGCATTGACGAGATAAGAACTTTACGAGAATCTGTTAAGTACGCACCCACCAGAGGCAAATATAAAATCTACATAATAGATGAAGTGCATATGTTAACAAAGGAATCATTCAATGCATTCCTTAAAACCCTGGAAGAACCACCTGCGCACACAATTTTTATTTTTGCAACCACCGATATACATAAAGTGCCGCGTACAATTATATCCCGCTGCCAGCGATTTGATTTTAGAAGGATACAACTTGATGTAATAAAGAAAACACTTAGCAACATCGCAAAAGAAGAAAATATTTCTATTGATGATAAAACACTCACACTCATTTCTAAAAAAGCTGATGGTGCACTTCGTGATGCACAAAGTTTATTTGATCAGGTAGTTTCTTTTTGCGGTGACAAAATTGATTCTGAGACCGTAGCAAAGATGTTAAATTTAATTGATGATGATTTATTCTTTGCTATTTCCGATGCAATTCTTGAAAAAGATTTTAATGTTGTTTTTAATACTACCGAAAAAATTTATCAGAACGGGTGGGATTTTATTGATTTTATCGATGGACTTTTAGAGCACTTTAGAAATATTCTTTCAGTTATACTTACTGAAAGGACTGAACTTGTTGAAACTGCTGAAATCTATAGAACAAAATATGCTAATTATATCCAAACTTTTTCTAAAGGTGATTTATTAAGAATTTTAAATTACTTAAGTAAGATTCAACAAGAACTTAGATATTCAAATAATCAGAAATTAAAGATTGAAATTGCACTAACCAATCTTGTTGGATTAGAAAAGTCAGCTACGCTATCTGAAATCATTTCAGGTTTGGAATCGGGAAATATTGATACAAAAAACATTACAACAGGTTTTAACGCAACACAAAAAAATGAAATATCATATTCATCCAAAAAAAACATACCTGAAAAAAAAATAATTAACTCCAATCCTCCTGCAAAAGCTGAGGCTTTTATTTCGCCGATTAAAGAATCACTTTCCGGAATCAAATCAGATTTAGATTTAGAAATGATTACAGCCAAATGGCAGAGTTTTGTTGATGATGTATGTAAAGAAAAATCTTTTCTATTAACTCCGCTCTTTACCAATGTTAAACCCATCAACTTTGATGGTTCAGTACTTCAACTGGAGTCATCTGATCCAACAACTGAATCATCTTTAAGATTACATCAGGATTATATTGATAAGAAAACACGTGATTTTTTTGGCAAAAAGGTTAGTTTAAAATTTGGCTCAAATGAACCAGCAAAATCTAATTCTACCTCAAATAAAGAGCTAAAACCCTCAAAATCTTCCAAAATAAAGGATCCTTACGAAAAAATAATAATTGAAAACCTGGGTGGTCAGGAAATTCATTAGATTTTTGAACGATCTGCATTTCAGTATCGCCGTAAACGTTTGAAAATTAAATACTTATATATATTTTTGTAGCCTATGTCAAAAAAGCTAATCATTGCCATAGACGGACCAGCAGGTTCCGGGAAAAGTACATCAGCAAAACTTGTAGCTAAAAGATTAAACTATCTTTATATAGATACCGGAGCGATGTACAGGGCTGTTACATTATTCGCCCTGCGAAATAATCTAATGGGTAAAACGGATGAGATTATTCAATTAGCTAATAAATTGAATATTGTTCTAAATTTTATTGATGGTGAAACTAATATTAAAGTTAATGGAGAAGATGTTTCCACAGAAATCAGATCTTTTGAAGTTAACAGTAATGTTAGTGAAATAAGTGCAATTGAGGGCGTAAGAAAAATTCTGGTAAAAAAGCAGCAGGAAATGGGAAAAAATGGCGGGGTTGTTATGGAAGGCAGAGATATAACAACTGTTGTTTTTCCAAATGCTGATGCAAAGATTTTTATTACAGCAGGAATTGATGAAAGGGCCGAAAGGCGTGCTAAAGAATTTTCTGAAAAAGGGACTTTGGTTCCGATTGAGAAAGTTAAAGAGAATCTAAAAAATAGAGATTTTATTGATTCGCATCGTGAGGCAAGCCCGCTTACAAAAACTCCGGATTCAATTGAGATTGATACTTCAAAAACCACTATTGATGAACAGGTTGATTTGATCTTAAATGAAGTAAAAAAAATTGCAAAAATAAAAGGAATTGAAATTTAAGCCGGCTAAACTAATGTTAAACTAAATAGTCTGTTTGCCTGAGCTATCCGGCTGAGACTCAGAAAAACAGAAAAATATTTTTAGGAGGATTAATGTCCCAAGAAAAAGAAAC